>JABDAN010000009.1 GCA_013289175.1 Bacteroidota bacterium | reverse complement strand
TTAAAGTTTTTTAGCGAACAGAGAAATGGAAATGTGGATCTGGAACACGATGGAATGTTAATTGACGGAGCAATTCTTAATATGTCATATAATGTCGAAAGGTCATTAGGTATTATGCCTCCAAATGCATATAGCAATGCTCCTGATGGTGCTTGGGTAATAGGAATGAAAGTTATCGATTCTGCATTATGGGATAAAGTCTTAGACGGCACATTTAATGGTTTTAGTATCGCGGGAAAGTTTCAAATGGTTCCTTTTGAAATGTCCGATGTAGTAGAAGAAACAGAGGAATTAGACGAGCTCGATCTATATAATAGGCTTCAGGGCATTTTATCAACCTTTTCAGAGTCCTAACATTGCATTTTTAAGCATATCCCCATATATATAATAGAGGGTATTCATTTCGTGATCCCTTTTAAATATTTATTCTAAACTATCCTATGTCAAACTTCCAAGAAGTATTCGAAGAAATCAAATTGGCTCTTTCAGGAGTAAAGGTTTCCGAAGCAATCCTCGATAATCAAAAGAAAATCCAATTTACAGGTGAAAAAATCGCGTTAAAAGGAATTGTCAAAATCAAAGATGATAAGGACAAATACGTAAAAATTGCGGATGGTGCTCACGCAACAGTAGATGGAGTTAAATTCTCTACGGTTGATGGAAAAGTATCCGAAATTGTTGAAGTTAAAGCTGCTGAAAACACCGATTCCACCGCATCTCCTGATGTATCCAAAGCACAAATTTCTGCCAATGTTGATGTGAACGATTTGATTACGCTAGCTATTGCAAATGCAATACAGCCTATCAATGAATCAATATATGGTATCCAAGAAACACTTGCAGGCCTTACAACTCTAATAAACAATGCTGCAGCATCTACCGAAATGACTAAAACAGCCCTTTCTAAGGTAACTGAGATAGTGGAAGTAATCGCTAATCAGCCTTCAGCTGACCCAATTAAGAAAGAACTTCCTAAAGAGAAAAAAGAAGTAAAACTTTCTAAAGAGTTCGAAAATCACCCAATGTCAGCATATTTCAAGAGCTAATTAATATTAAATAATAATCCAAATCCTATAAAATGTCTTCATTTTCATTACCGACACTTGCAGCTTATGTAGATCAAACAAATATTGATCTTATTAAACAACCACTTTTAAAAAATAAAAGTGCAACTCTTTTCACATTAGCAGCAGGTATTAAAAATGGTGAGCAATTACCTCTTTTAAAAATTACTTCTAATTACACAGATGGTTCTCAATGTGGAAGTCCTCTTACTTCCGGTTCAGCAGCTATTTCAGGAAGAACTATTTCAATTGGTAAGGTAAAAAGTACTTACAAGTTTTGCCTTAAAGAATTGGAGCCTTATTTCACCTCACAAATGCTCGCTAAGGGCTCCCATCAGGAAACTTTCTCTGCAGAAGCTGACATTGTTCAGCAGGCACAGGCTACAATTATGAAGGATCTTGAAATTGCGATTTGGCAGGCTTCTACAGTCGCGTCAGCTTCTGCAGGTGGTGTACTTCCTTACTTTGATGGTTTTTTAAGAATCATTGAAAATGCTTCCGGTTCCTATGTTAATGCAACAGGTTCTGTAGCAGGTGGTAACCTCATCACCGGTTCAATTTCTGCAACTAACGTCCGTCAGTTGATAGAACAGAATGTCTATGCGAATATTGATATGTCTATTATTGATGATCCAAAAACAGCCGTATTCTGTGGAAGAGACACTGCAATTTTATATACAAGAGCTTTAGCAAATGCTAATCTTTTCAATGCAGTTGGAGCAGACACACCCGATAGTATTACTATCTATGGTTCTAATGGAATGAAACTTATTCCTGTGAACGGTCTTAATGGTACAAGTAAAGTTGTAGCGTTAAATACTAAATATGCGTTTGTTGGTGTCGATCTGGCAACGGATTATACAGATAATTTCCAACATTTCTACGTACCTCAAGAAGATACTGTGTATCTACGTTGGGATTTCAAGTACGGAACTCAGGTAGCATTCCCTGATCAGATCGTTTACGCGTTCATTCACTAATCTTAACTATTGAGGGGAGAGTAACATCTCCCTTTTAAAATAAAATTATTTCACATGGCTTCATGTTTCGCCACACAAGGTTTCCCACTCGATTGCAAAACAGTCGGTGGTGTAACTGCCATTTACCTGGTTGAAAGTACAGCGGTTTCTGCTTCTAGACTTACAATTGTATCTGGATCAGTTACTAATACCGGCTCATTTCTTTCCACAGGAAAGATGTTCTATTTATACGCTCAACATACTCAACAGGCTGATTGGACTGAACAGGTTAAATCAAATCCTGCCAACCAGAGTATTGAAGTTGATGAAAAGCTGACATTTACATTATTCAAATCAGATGTAAATAAGAGAAACGAGGCTATGAACCTCGCCGGAACAGATGTGGTAGCCTTGGTTACCCTAAACGATTCCACTTCTTGGCTTGTTGGTAGCACTTTTGTTGCTGGAGCACCAAATCCTCTTGGATTGAACTTCGAAGGAAGCTATTCATCTGGTAAGAACTTCACTGACAAGAACGGCTGGAACTACACAGTTTCAGGCCAATCTACTGCACCAGCTTACCAAGTTTCTGCTAGCTTAATCGCGGCTTTAACCGTAGCAGCCCCATAATTAACCTTATAAAAACAATACAAGAACCCGTCCCGGATTATGGGTCGGGTTTTTTTATTCAAATGATAAACCTACTTCAAGATAATAGCACGTTTGTACAGAATGATGTAGTCTTAAATTTCTCAGATTTAAAGAAATCAAATTCTACACTCTATCTATTTCAGTTCTACGAAAATGCAGAAAACGAATCGGTGTATTGTTTGGCTTACGACTCTGCAAGCTTAACCAGATATAACAGATTCACTATTCAAGTTAATAGCTCTACGGCCTCATTAGACCCTACTCAAGGCCAAATCTATTTAAGCAGTGGAAGAGGTAAATATAATATTTGGGAGTCACCATCAGGCTCTCTAAACCCTACAGGCCTAAACTTAGTAGAAGGTTGCGGAGTATACATGTTAACAGGGTCATACAAATTAAGATAACCTATGAATTCAGGATCAATAGATACAAAATCAACTTTTACAGGTGCTGTAAGGTTCAGCACTTTTCAGAAAGACTATGTTCAGCCTATTCTTAGAGAGGATATGGGAAGGGATATTATTACTTATGGTGCGGATAATCTCTACCCGGTATTCGTTAAAAATTTAGTTCGTAATTCTTCAACATTGGCAAGTGTATTGGCTGGTAAGGCTGACTTCGTAAGTGGTAAAGGACTTGTTTCAAAATCTGGGAACAAAGCATTAAATAAATTTTTAACAGCCATTACAAGAAAAGGAGATGATTTCCTTGATACATGGAAGAAAACAGTCATTTCGCAACTTAGATATGGCGGGTTTGCCTGGATAGTGATTTGGGCCAAGGGTTCAACTCCCAATAAGCCGAAAATAGCTGAAATTAATTACATAGATCTTTCCACACTCAGGTATAATTCTAAAGCTGATGGTTTTTTATATCTCAAAAATTGGGATAGATACCTGCCAAAATTACCAAGTACCGACGATTACATACCTGAACCTTATGATCAGTTCGATTTAACTAATCCCCGAGGGAAACAGATTTACTATTACGCAGGATTAACAACTGATAATTTCTATCCGGAACCATCATGGATCAGTTCGATTACGAGTGTGCAAGCTGATATCGAAATAAGCAATTACCATAAATCGATTATTAGCTCTGGTATGTTTCCAAATTTAATGGTCACATTCCATAATGGTGTTCCGGAAGAAAAGGAAATGGAGAAAATTGAGAAAAACTTCAGTGATAAGTTCGGAGGAACAGATAAAGCAGGTAAAGTAGTCTTTTCATATTCTGAGCCTGGGCAGGAAGCAGCGACTATAACTCCTATTCAGGAAAATGATGCCGATAAGAAGTTTTTAAACCTTGCTGATGCTACAAGAGACAAGATCTATGCAGCACAAAGAGCCAGTCCTTCCTTGTTTGGGATTGCCACGGCCGGAAAATTGGGGGACAATCAGCAGCTTAAGGTTTCATTTGATATTTTTAGAAAGACTGTTATTGAACCTGTTCAAGATGAACTTCTTAAAATTATCAATAGAATAGTTGGTATCAATTTTAAAGATGCTGATTTAGAAGTAATTCAAATTCCAGCATTACTTAACTACTTCGATGAGCCGTTTAGCATCATAGCCAACATGACTCCTAACGAAGCGAGAAAAGTTCTATTAGAAATGGGTTTCATCGATAGTGTTGAAATTCCAGAAGGTGAAACACTCATTGGATGGAAGAATTTTCCAAATCTGAACGATAGTGATAAGGCACTTGCTGAAAAGAATTTGGCAACAGCAGAGTCTTTAACTAACGGAAGCCAACTCCCGGATCTAAAAGATGATCCAGATATCGATACAACTGGGACGGATGAACCAAATCCTAACCCTTCAAATTCATAATAATGCCATTAGCATCAGGGTCATTCCAAACGCATTTTATAGACGCAAACGATATTACGAATCAAGGGATTCCTTCTGATTCCATCGAACCGGGTATTTTAAAGGCTACAATCAAGCTTGTACATGATGTTTATCTCCAAGAATTGCTTGGAACATCCTTAATGGGCGATCTGCAGACTAAAAAGGTAAATAATACCCTCAATTCTGATGAAACGACCTTAATTGACATGTATATCAAAGATGTATTGATCAATTATGCAATATTGGAAGGTGCTTTCTTTACCTCTTACAAATTCCAGAATAAAGGAATCGAGAGAATGTCTGGTAATCAAGATAACAGTGCTGCAGCCACTTTAAATGAAATTCAAACTTGGCAGGCAAAGTATAAGAATTATGCAGAGCATTATGCCGACAGATTAACCGAGTATTTAAGAAGTCATTATACTCTCTTCCCTGCATATAGATTGACCACTTTCTTATCTGGAGATGTTCAGCCTTTGAGAACAGGTTATACTTCTGGAATATATCTGGGTACGGCAAATGAAAACAGACATCATATGTGTAGAATACATCAGTGCTATTATTCACAATGTAATTGTAATTACTAATGGGATTTGGTTTAAACGTCACTGCGAATTCAATTGTAAGAGATCTAAAAGAGATTGCTACAGGAACTGCTTTATCTAGTCATGCTCAGATCAAAGATTTCTTCTTTGGTCAATATACAGATGTGAATGCGAAGAATAAGTCATATCCTTTATTATGGGTGGATACTCTTCCTAGTAAGTTAATGGGTGAGTTTGGAAATGTTGTCAGAATGAAATTCAGGGTAGCATATTTTGAGTTATTGGATAAAGACCTGGCAAACGATCTCTCGGCAGAAAGTACTGCACAGTTGGTGCTAATGGATATCCTAAGGCAGATGTATTATACTTACGGATATGCTGTAAACTATCAAGAAACGGGAACAATTACCCAAGGAAAGGAATCTCTTGGAGCCAATTTATCAGGGGCATACCTGGATATGGTTATAGATGTTCCTTATGACTGGGTGTATGGTACGTGTGACTATCCAACAAAACAAAATCAAGGAATTGTTCAGGAGTTATCTGATTATGATTCAGGGCTGTTAGTGGACTACGACGGTTCACCTTTAAAAACAATTTAGAAATAGCTTAATGGGAATAAAAAAATATATAGACTTTAATACAGGTAGTGTTTCAGATAGTGAGATTCAACTTGTTGCCGATGGAACTACAGGTGCTTTATCAAAGGTCTCACTTAAGCAACAGAAGGACTATTTCCAGCAAGGTCTTATTTCCGGAAGTTTTGTAGTCACCTCTTCATTCAATACTTTCAGTTCGTCCTACAGTAATGATTCTGCTAGCTTCAATACAAGAATTAACGCCATTACTGGATCAACAGCGGTGTCCGGGGCGAATACTAGTATTCCAATTGCATTAAATGTTGGGATTTTGGCTAACGGTACTAATCAAATAAGTAATCTTAATACTGTTTTTTCGAATGCAAATTATTCAGGAATAACGATTGATTATATCGGAGGTGGTGGAATTTATATATCGGGGAGTCTTAACTGCAATGGCCGTACACTCAGATTTGTAAGCGGCTCATATATTTATGGGACTGGCTCAGTGACGAATTTCACACTTGACTGTGGATTAACTCAAAAATGTTTTGATATTTCTTCATCCGGGAGACCTTCTATCACACTTGGTCTGAATGGAACTACGCAAGGGAAATTGAGTCCTTATGTGTTTGGTGCAAAACCTGATGGTAATGATTGTGCAAGAGCATTACAGGCAACAATTGATTGTTGTATTGCAAATGGTTCTGCAGTTAATGAATTCTTCTTACCAGATGGTACCTATACTTGTAATTCACCATTGATTCAAATGAACTGGAATCCTGGCTCATCTACATATGCATTTCATATGATAAAGATGACTGGTACAAATACCTTTTCAAGTGCCGATGGGTTTGGATCAACTATTGATTTTAGTGGAAGAAAAGATTCATTTGGAATTGGCGTTCAACTTGGGAAAGGTGCTTCAATTTCAGGAATTAAGCTAATTGGAGGCTTTAATTATTCGTTTCCGGGAGCTTATTCTTTCTATTCTTCTTCATTTAGTCAAATGACAGATGGAGTATCAAGAGATACAACATATTCTCCAAATTCCGGTATAGTTGTAGACCCCTTTGGAGCATCAATACCAGCCGATGGAGGATGGCCGAATAATGATGCTTATTCTATCCCCTTAAGCACTTACTATCGTGGTTCTGGAGGTGCTGGAAGTACAGGTACTTGTCTTGACCAAGTTTATATTCGAAATTTTGTAATAGGTGTTATTAGCTCTCCAAATGGTTCTACAGCGAATGCAGAAGAGCTTGATATGAACAGGATGCAATTCGGAAATATGAAAATCTGTATTGTTTCTTGTCAGAGTCAGGAAAAAAATAACTGCTGTAGAATGGTAGAAGCCTGGGGTGTAATTGGTTGTTTCTTTGTTACAGGAATATATGGCGCGGCTTCTCCAGGTTCATACTTCTTTAGTCAATTGAATTTTGCGGGATTTTGTAACCAAATGGTATATAATCCCGAACAATCCTACTTCCCTACTATGTGGCAAAATATATATTTTGAGTCACTTGGAAAATTAGGAACTATTACAGGCACAGATTCGGCAACAATCAGGGATAGTACTTTAAACTTTGCAACTCTTACAGCAGAAGTATTACAATACCCAGATGGTCAAATATCTGGACAGGGAATTTATTTTGAAAATTGTCAAATTCGGATGTTTGGTCAGAACTCTCCGGTAACTATTAACGCGGTTAATGGTCCTTTATATTTTTCTAATTGCAGTTTTGACGTACCGCCATTTTACAATGAGGACTATAATCAAGGATATTGCTCTTTTTCAAATTGTAATGTAGCAGGGACGAACTTTTTGATGAACCCGAATGACATGCAAACAATTTCAGGTCCTTCTTTTTCAAATACGTTTGCATACGGAAATATCAAAGTAAAAATTGGTAATCCACAAGGTGCAACAAGAATATATAATATTAAAAGTTCAAATCCTGCAACAAGATTTCCAATTAACAGAACAACATCAAACTATTTTGTATCAAGTTCTTTAGTTTCGGGATATCATTATACCTATATCTCTTGTAGTTCAGACGAATATTTGCGTGTTAAGCCTAATGATTGGCTTTGTTATGATTTACTCGGTAATGGAGTGGGAAGTAAAATGCTAGGAATTGTTACTACAGTGACTACTGCAAGTATTCAGGTTCAATATGTACCTCAAGCAATCACCACAGGAAGTATATACGTTTATAATTGGCTTGCATTGCACAATATTTCCTTTACAGGAGACCTTACGAATGGTTCAAACATTATTACAAATGTTTCGGTTATTGATGGAACGATGAGTGATTTTGTAGCTACGGGATTATGGGGAGGACTATTACAGTCAAGAACATTTACACCAAGTTCCGATGCATGGAATTTTGGAATGTGTAGACTGATGTCATACAATTCAGGGGCGAATACGATTACGGTGGACAGACAAGCAGGAGTTACAAAATCTAAATTACTATTTACAAATACTGATGCAACTATTGAACCAGCGTCCTCTTTAATTTTCTTAACAGGATCAGCTATCGGAGCAGCAGGAACAGGATCAATCACTAAAGGAAATGATTCTCATCACCAACTTTCGGTAACGACTGGCACAGGAACCTCAACAGGAACTATAGGAAGTGTATCCTTTAGCTATCCTTTCGCTGGTGCTTACATTCCATCAATAAACTTTAGCCCTGCTAATAGCCTTGCTGCAGCCTTGAGTGGTAGCCAGCAAATATTTATGGATGCAACAGGAAGTGCAAACTATACAATCAACACAGGAACAAGTGCATTAGCAACAAGTTCAACATATATCTGGAATATTCAAGCATCTTAAACAAAACAATTCAATATTTATATAATATCATAAACTCATGGCAAAATTTGTAACAAATCTACCTAGTGGATCAGTAAGCGGATCAGTAATAACGATGGTAGCAGATCCAGTAACCGGACAAATGTTCGAAGTCAATTTTCAACAAGTAAAAGATTATGTTGGAGGTGGATCTTCAGGACTTAAACTTGATAATAATACTTTGGTATTAGTGAACAGTTCGGCTTCACTTAATCTTTCCGCGTCAAATACTTGGGGAGGAAATATTAATTTATTAAGCGGCTCCTCTTTTGTTTATGGATTAGGGGCTACTGCATCAGCGGCTCCTATTGATGTATATCAATATGTTGGTGTCACTAATGCCGATGTAATGCTAGCTCGTTTCCAAGGAAGAAATAACCTTTCAGGCGGTGCTCGTAACACTTTTATTAAATTTGGGGGAGATTCTGCGACTACATCATGGTTTGATTTTGTAAATGATGGAGGCGGACAATTTTATTTCAAATATGGTAACTCAGCTACTGCAATAGGAACAACTATTCCGGTATCATTTGTACAAGATGGTCGTTTCAGTATTGCAACTTCATTAAGTATTGGATTTGGAGGAGGAGCATATGCTCCAAGTTCAACGTTCTTACAGTTACCAGCAAGTACAACCGCTAAAAGTTCATTGAATTTTACTTCAGGAAGTATCCCTACGGCACCTGTTAACGGAGATGTATTTACAGACTCATCTGGATCAATGCAATATCATATTAATGGACTGAATAAGTTTATGTTGATGGGTATTTCTGGTTCTGCTCCTAGTAATACTACTACACCTGCTTTATGGTTAACTGTGACTATTTCAGGAAGTACTTATAAAACACCTTTATATCAATAATTGTTGTCGTCAATTTTAAAAAATAAGATTAGTGTCACTTAAGATGAACCATTTACATGCGTTAGGGCTTTTAGCAATTAGTTTATTTCTCAATATTGTAAATATTCTTTTCAACAGTCAGACACTTGTAGTTTTGCAGTGTCTTGCCGCACTTGGAGCAGCGATTTATTACCCGATATATATCTATAAATTATTGAAGAATAAGAGCGAACAGAAATAGGATCAGCCTCAGTATTGTTTGATTAGATTTCTTACATCTGTTTTAATATTCTCAATAGTAGGCTCACCAAATTTATTATTTTTTATGTCCAACATGTAAATTCTGTCAATGGAATGCGGAGGTTTGGCATTATGAATGTTGGCATATGTTCCCTTGATTAAGACGTAAATGTAAATCGGATTTATATTTAGTGGTACATTGAAACCATTAGACGTTATAAAACCAGGAGAGATCATATCGGTTTGAACTAAAAAATCATCTTGCATTAGAAATCTATACCCTATTGAATCAAAAAGCACCACTCCTTTACTAATATCAAAATTTATAGCCTGTGCGTCTAGGTGTACCAAACTAATAGTATAATGTCTTTTACCATTTACTATACCATCGTTTGAAAAGCTGCTTATGGCTAAATTGGGTTCAACTTCAACTTTGGATTTCCTAATTGAATCTTTAAGCTTAACCAATTCTTGTTTGAGCGTATCAACTTTGTACCCATATTTACCTAATATATTTGCGATTTGTGCAGTAGATTTTAAATTTTCTGCCTTAAGACCCAAGTAAACTTCGTTAACTTTCTTTGTATATCTATCAGTTTGCTCGTTGTTAATTTTGTTAATTTCGTTTGAATTTAGTTTATCTTTTTCATTACTCGCCCACGTACCAATAAAAAATGCAATAATTGTTATGACTAATTTAAAAAGGATATTTCCAAATATTTTTAATTTTCGCGTTACTGCAATGTCGTTACCGAATGCAATAATCGCTACAGCAGTGGCACATGCCCCGATAATTAAATTTAGTTCACCAACTGTTAATGCCATTCTTACGGTCCTTGTGTTACATTAAAGATCATCCTTCTTATTCAAATAACCTTCAATCTCAGATCCAATCACCTGATAAAGTTCGTTACTACCTCCAAGAAAATCCGACCAAACACTACCCACTTTATGTATATGAGCCAAGAATACATTGTTCAAATTTACAGTATAGTACCCAACATCCTTTCGTAAAGGCCTTATTTCGGCTTTGAGAATTTGATTATCGAATGATATCTCGACAAAGAACGATGGAAGGTATTTTTCAGGTTCATTAAACTCGTTAGTTGGGTATTTATGACCATAATCTCTTCTTGTCATATTGCTAAGAAATTTAGCAAATATAAAAATATTAATCATTTACACAAATTATAAAAGATAAATTTGTGGAGCTATGAGGAAAGTAACTTATCTGCTTGGTGCTGGAGCTAGTCACAATAAGCTTCCTATTCTAAGGGAATTTTCTGATGAATTAGGTGGTTTTGCAAATGTTTTAAAGCATGTAATTGCTAGATCACAGGTATTTCTTGTTAACAACAATAATATCCTCAATACCGAGGAAGATATTTTAGAAGGGCAAAATATACCTGTTGCAAATAACCTGTATACTCAAATACATTCTGTAATTCAAGAACTTTGGAAGCATCAAACCGTCGATACTTTAGCGAAGAAACACTATCTAAATAATAATATTTCGCAGTTGCAAATTCTAAAAAATGTATTAAGTATATTTTTTCTTTTCAAGCAACTAATTAATGTCAATCCAAACCCAGGTATTGTTAGTTTAATTCCGGGATATATTCCGGATAATCGTTACGATAGTTTTATTGCAGCACTTGTTGGTACTCAAAAAGGTAAATTCGACCTTCCTGGAAATGTGAACATAATAACTTGGAATTATGATGTACAGTTTGAACTGGCCTTTAGAGAATACAAAAATGATACAATAGCTAAAATTCAAAAAGAAAATCAGATTCTACCTTCAACTGCTTGGTATAAAGAAGATACTTCATCTTATAGTTCAGGTAAATTTTCATTGATACGATTAAATGGAATAATCGGAATTAAGTCATTAAAAAGTATGGAAGACAAACTTCAAGACACCTATATTGATGATTTGATTGCCAGACCAACAATAAATGAATTGTGCAATATCTTTACCGATCTTGACAAAACTGATGAATTGTCCTGGGAGAAATCGATTTCATTTTTTAATTATAATTGGGAATATCAATATGAAAATGTCGGCAATGTTTATCAAGGTTACAACCAAATACATCAATATGCAAGAAAGATAATGGAGAATACAGATATTCTCATAGTGATCGGATATTCTTTTCCAATTTTTAATAGAAAATTTGATGCGGATCTTATTAAGCGACTCGTAAATAATTGTAAACATATTTACATTCAAGATCAATATCCTAAAATAATTGCAGAAAGAATTAGGAGCATTATTCCTCCTATAGCTGGAGGACCGTTAACAGGCGATCCGGTAAGACCTGGAACCAATATAATTGGGATTACACCTTTAGAAGATCTCAACCAATTCTATCTTCCAAATGAACTTACAACTTAATAAAAAAGCCCGGATCTCTCCAGGCTCTCAACAAAAGGGGAATGAAACTATTTATATTTTTCCATTACTTCATTTAATGCATCAGCCTTTACACCTTGTTGAACTGCAGTAAGACCGAGGATGTGAGTTTGTTTTTGAAGCTCTTTTTTAATACCACTTACAGCCGATCTAATAATTGCATAGAGTACGAAAATGCTGATAATGGCTGAAACAAATATGTACATTTGAACATCTGATGAATTCATATAGCTTAGGTTTTAGGGTGATAGTTAACTAAATATAATTAAAGTTTGGTGAAGGCGTAGATAAGCACCGCTAAATCCAAAATAAGAAGAATTACTGCACCCCATATAAGTAGTTTTATGTAGTTAGGCATCCCTATTATTTCAAATTTATCGAGTTTATAATTACGTATGTCCTATCGCCATAAAAGGCTTTAATAGAGATCTGATGAATCCCAGGATCTAATTGTCCGATACTAACACCACTCGTAAAGCTTCCGGGTTCGTAACCCCGCCCATCAATCTTATAGGCATAACTATCAGGTGAAACACCAACAGTTACCCAGGTCGCCACTAACCACCCACTAAAGTCGCTTTGGGTGAGTGTCAGGCTATCGATATAGTTGTACTTGAAGAAAAACACAGAATCGTTCGTCGCCTGTGTAGTCACTGGCTGAACTACTTCCACGGTTTTAGTACAGCTTGCCATGATAGTGGCAGCGAGGATAAGAGCAATAATTGTTTTCATTTCTATTTTGTTTTAATTGTTTAATTCCATCAGGGATTTTTTATCATAGTAAAATGACTTCCCTACTTTTTTGAATGAGACGAGCTTTTTACTTCTATATCTCATTAATGTAGTTCTATGTATTCCGAGGATGTTTCTTGCTTCTGTTGCATTTACAAAACCTTTTAATTTTTCAGGTGAGCTTAATACTTGATTAATTTCCTGCAATAGTTCTTTTCTCAATTCTTCTTTAAAAATCTCCAAATCTGCTTTTGTGATAACTTCTGTCATTGTGAATAAATTTTATGGTTTACGCACGTGTGAAATTGCGCTTTGCATAACCTTTATTACAGTGATAAATACTACAGAGCTATTTTAAGTTTGCTCTCAAACTTTTTAAAGTCACCTACAATTTTGGTGTCCTGAGTCTTTGCATATCGCTTGAGCATTTCAAATGATTGGTGACCCAAGACGCTTATGATTGTAGGAGCGTCCATACCGAGTTCCATCGCTACAGTTGCAAATGTTCGTCTACCTACATGGGTAGTGATCTCCAAAGGATTCTCTAGTTGAGCTACAATAGCCATCTTTTTCAGGGAATCATTATACTTCTGGTTAGAGGAAATTGGAATGATCAGGTTGCTTTCCTTACGAGCCGGATCATTTTTATACTGGTTGATGATCTTCTCCGTGAGAGCCAGAACCGGAATACGGCATTTATAATCCTTGTATTCTGTACTCTTGGCCCGAGTAATATTCAAAATCCTTAACCCTTCAGTAGATGGAGTTATATCTTTCATTGTGGCGGCTTTTAGATCCGCATAGGCCAACCCTGTGAGGCATTGAAGTATGAAGATGTTACGGACATGAGTAAGATGCTCAGATTTCATGTCGGCAGAAGATAGCTTTTGGAATTCCTCGAAGTTTAATGCTCTCTTATCCACTTTCACTTTCTTCACCTTAAATGAGTTAAATGGATTTTTATAGATGCGCTCCCTATTAAGGGCTTCTACAAATACTGATTTGAGATGATCCATGTATTTTTTAGCGGAGTTTTGACCGATCCCTTTACCTTTTAGATATTGGTAAAATGCAATGATGAATTCATAGTCAGCCTTGGACATATGAATATCGCTACCATGATAGTTCTTAGATTCCCCGAGAAATTCGATAATGTGAATTTTAATGGTTTTATACTTCCTGTACGTGGATAGGTCCTCTCTTTTTTTATATTCCATCATTTCGATGAAGTCATCAATCATTTTTAGAAGTGTGTAGTCGCCTTCATTTTTTGGGAACATCTTTTCGATGTAGTTGGCATGGATATGCTCTTTGTGCTCTGTTACCAAGTCCTGCTTTGCTGTGAGGAACGACTCATAAAATGTGTCAAGGGTGGTATTGGCATTCTTCGCATCTTTAGAGTTTCCCTTTACTCTTTGAGCGGATTCGTCCCATTGAATTTTTGGCACTTTAATGCCGGTTGCCTTGTACTGAGAATTGCCGTCGATTGTAATGCGGAATAGGACAGGACATAAACCGTCCTTTTCTTTGTCTTTTCTGAGGGAGAATGTGAGTGTTGGTTTCATTTAATTTCCTTTTGTTGTTGGCCTCAAAGGTACTACATGTATTACAGTCCTCCAAATACATGAGGATGCCTGTATGTAATCCTTTGAAAATCAGTATTTAAATAATATCGATATTTCATAACTTTGAGTATGCCAGATTCAAAAGCTCCAAAAGTTCCTGTTACGGTTAAAATGACTCAAGAAATGATTGATGAATTGAGGGATTTTGGTACTGTTCGATCCATTCCAAATGTTTCACCTTTTATAGAGTTTATTTGTGAGGAATACATGAAGCAACATCCTTTGTCTGCCAGGGAAAGAGAAGCCTTAAAAATCCTGAGAACTAATCCCAAAAAAGCTACTAGGGACTAAAGACTATTAGAGGCGATTCTAGACACTACGAATATTACTTAACTCTTTGTATTACTTTTCGGAGATCTGCCCGTAGCGGGGCTAAAAATGGCCTTAAAGATGCTTTGCCAAGATTGTAGCGAGTCCACCGCCTGCCAAGCCATATAAAATACTAAAAAGCAGGTTATGTCCTGTACAGATCATGGTAATCAAAGTCACCCAAAATGTAAAACAACCAGAGCAATCGATTGGCTTGATCCTGTAGAACCTAAATTTTACTGTTTTGTAATTTCTAAGATAAAATAGCCATCTTTTGAACTTGTTGACAAGCCCGCTCCATTCGACAAAGTAGGTGATTGCGACGGCAAGCACCGTAATTAAAATTAGATCGTTAATCATCGTTTTTTCTCCTTTTTCTTTTTCTTCTGTTTAATCCGATTTCACGTGGTAATTCATCTTTAATATGCTTCTTTAAGTCTTCGAATCTTTTTCCGGTCCAATTGCGATTGCAGCCTACCTTACTAGCAACTTCTTTTTTACTGGAAACCTTATCCTTGTCGTTGTTACAAAAACTGTTGATCAGATTTTCATCTGCTTTGTTCGGAAGTCTTTCTACTATTTCTCTGACAGTTTCCTCCTCTTCATGGTGATTTTGCTCTTCTGGATCGGGGATGTTTTCAGGCTCTTTCACTTTTTCTAAAGAGCAGGTTATTTTTGACGGTTTGATATATTTAGTAAAAAATAGTCCTGTTTTATACTTGAAGTTTCTGGTAATAATTCTCTGCACGTAATTATCAATTTTCCCATCGTTGTAAGCATTCTCAAGCTTAATAGGGTTGGTCTGGCAGATAATCATCATAAACTCCTGAAAAGCATCTTCAAACAAATCTTTGGTCAGTTCCTTAATTCTCCCTGAAAATTGCCGATTCTTATAAACCAATAAAATGATTTCGTCTCTTGACATTACTTTTTCTTAGGGATGATACCCGATACCGAACTTCTGATTCTTCCAACCAGGATGTGCCACATTGTGGATTTGGGAATATTGTATAGTTTGGATAGCTCTTCAAGGGAAGCACCTTGCCTGTGATACTCTGTGAGTTCGATTATCTCCAGGTTGGAAAGCTTAGTCATCCTATAGACAGGGTGTCCTGATTTACGATCCATATACAATACATCTTTGATCTTTACGCGTGGTCGTCGAACGATGATCACAGGCGATGGAGGTCGTTTAAGTAACTGAGCCTCCTTTCTGGTGATCCAACACAAATTTTCTGGAGCAAAATTGTTAGGGTTTGAATCGATGTGCTTTACCGTTAATAGATGAGAACCTTCTACATCGGCAAATGCCATCAAAATTGCCCGACTAAGCCAACACTCGACAATTCTACTATCAATCCAGAATTGTACGGATTTCACTTTTCTATTTTTACGAATCCTGAGTAAATGATAGATGTGGCGATTTTGGAACCAATAATCGATCTTAACCCGACCCATATTTGAAGCATGGTAACGATCATCGGTGAATGGAATAGGTTTCCAGATTTCACCACGTTTATTACGAACTTTTTTAACTGTTTGGTTTTTCTTTGGCATACATCATAAATATTATAGATCCATCAATTCGATGATTGGGAGACGGCCATTCTCCAGAATAACACCTGATCCAATTACTGGTTTCTTTGGAAAATCTCTCCCATAATGGAAACTATAGGCGTGTCTATCAATTCCACATCCGATCTGCATACCGAATATTTTGTCTTTTTCGCTGACTGACCATTCGATGAATGACTGACTATGTAGATGGCCTTGTACAGTGCTCATTCTGGTTTCCTTCGCTCTTTTAATGGCATTACCAATACTTCCATGGATAAACTGAATATCTCCGATAACTAATCTGTCATAGAACTCCCATTTCTTTGGTGCTGCTATTATGGTTCCAAAGTCTTTTAAGAAGTGTCTGGATAGTCCTGCAGTTATTGCTTTTCGGGAGATCAATAAATCATGATTTCCGTATAAGACCTTGGCCTTTGGAAAGGCTTTATACCATCTCTGTAGCCTGCTGATTGCCGATGAAAGCTCATCTCCAGGACTCATTCCATCAGGTGAATGTTCATGATAACTCCATGCATGGCCATCCAAGATGTCCCCGATGAATATTATCTCTTTACAATTGTACTTTTTGGCTAGTTTCCTATTGAAATCTAAATATTCATCTAAACAAAACGGCTCGTGCAGGTCTCCAATAATCAAAACATTTTTAGTTGTTCTGGTCATTAGATTACATGCTTTATTTTAAAATTTTTGTTCTGGATAGCTTTGTCAAATTCCCAACCCCTGAATAGCCTATTTCGCAGTAGTTTTTGATCGATTCTGAAGTGTTCAGCCCACTGGCAAAGCAAACGGGATTCACCATTATGTTCGATCAGCACATTACTTCTACGATTACGAGCTTGTTCTTTACTTGTCGCCCAACGACAATTGGATGATTCATAATTTCCATTGTTATCGATTCGATCCAAAGAATGGCTTTCTGAAGGTTTGTTTCCCATATCCTGCAGAAAATTCGAGAAATTACCCTTCCATCTGGGACAAACAACGACTCCTCTTGCGCCATAATTTTTATAAGAACGTTCGTTTTGATTGTAACAGCGATTCATCATACTGTCATAACTGACGTATTCGGGGCTGCTGCTTAGCCCATGACTCTTGTTCATTTTAGGTTGTGAATTGTCTACAGGTAATATTGATCCTGTAATAAGGATTAAAATCTAAGTGTAAGGCAGAGTAGCTATATTATCCGTTGGGAGCGGTCTCTAGCTAAACAAGGTTCTGTCTTTGATTCCCGTTATCTATTATAAATATGAGGCGCGGTGAGAAAAAATATCAATTTTTGATAAAATCGAAAAATAAATATTTTCTTATCCCGGACAGCCGTTCGATGCCGGTCATTTAAGTCAAATGATTGATCATTCGAGCAAGAATTAAAAAGTAGTCACCAGTGTACTCAAGTAAAATGCTGTAAGCATTCAGGAATAATCGTAGTAGTAATGAGTACCCATTACCCATGCAGAAGCGTAAGCGTGAAATTTCCAGCCAGGGAGCTAGGAGGAAGTTCACTTCCGGGGGGACTCAAGAACAATAAAAAATAGCTCTATTGAAAGATAAGATATGTAGAATAGCCACCAGACTGAATTTGAGGCCGATTTCGCTATCTCACCTGATAATAAGCATTATCACATGTGATAAAACGCATTATCACAGGTGATAAAATAGACGAACAAATTTAAAAATATTATCATTTCGAGATAATCCTGAGGTTAGGGTGTGACTATTTATTATCAGATAATAGTTATATATGAAATCCAAACCCTATTTAAAAAAAGTTAGTCAGGTAAGGTCACCCGCATTGTCAACGGAAGGGGAATTATACACAGTTGATTGCGATATAAATATCGTAGTTGAAACCAATGAAGGTTTTACAATGTGGTTAGACAACCTCGATCCAGTTATAAAGAATATCAAAAACCTCCCGGATTTTAAATTATTATACTGGATAGGTCGCAACTTGAAGCATAATGAATCAGTAATCGTTATAAATGGGATTTATAAAAAGAGGATTGAGGAAGAAACAGGAATGTCTCAGCCGAGTATAAATAGAAGTATAAGATCCCTTAAGGATAGTAATGTCCTCATTAATTATCCCGATGCACCAAAATCAGGGATATTCTACATCAACCCATCATTTATTTGGCGCGGATCAACGGACGAAAGAAAGAAACAACAAAAAAACGTGTTGACTCTGATTAAAGAATCAAACCTCCCTGAATTGGAACAGCAGAAAATAAAGGATGTTAAGTCATATGAAAAAGCCATCTATAAAAAGTCAACAAAAAAATAATTACCAAATCAAAGTAGAAATGTCACACGGAACAATCATCGGAATACTAATAGAAATTCACCAAACCTTAATACAAATGAAAAATCAAAAACAGGAATTGTTGTCAGTCACTGAGCCCCCAGCAGAATATTCAGAAGCATTACAAAAAATATCGGCAATTAGAGAACAAATTCAGGACATTAAAAATGAGATTAATTCCGAACTGACTGCAGAGCAGACTATCAAGATGTATAAGCTCGACAATATTAAAGCCGGTGTCAGGTATATCATCGAAGAATCAGAAAAACGCAAGTTCGGTATGACTAAAGCCTCCATCAAAGAAAGTATGAATAATCCAGATGAGATTATAGAACACCTGACAGCATTGGGCTATTTTGAAGAATATGTAGAACAGGAACAATCCCCAACCAGTATAAAACTCCCAACAATTAAAAAGAAGAATCAATGAACATTTTAATCGGTGCCATTTTCGATATCGCTGCAATTTACCTGATATCCCATCTGAACCACAGCTATAAAATAATAAAAAAACAATAATACAATGTCATACACAAAACCAACTCCAGAACCTATTTTTCATGTTGCCTTTACAAATGGTGTTCCATCGAAACGAATCCAAGATGATATGATTCAGGAAATAAGAGAGAAATTCAAGAATATTTCAGATAATATAATTATCACGTTTGATGAACCAGGAAATCAAACAAAAATCACAAAACTTAGTTAGATAATGTACCACATGCTTTCACACATCTCAAATCTAACTTACTGTGAGGGACTAAAAAAGCTTCACTTGATTGCACACCAATTAAAGTTAGCCCATATAATGCCTTTGCTTTATTGCTCAGGTAAATATAGGTTAGAACTTTTAGCTGACAACGATGGAAGTTTTACGTTATTATTCGAGGAATGGAAACCGGTGGCAGAAGCATCAGTTAAAAATATTATCAAGAATCTTGAAATGAAACGTTTGGCAAGTGAGTATGGGATGAGTGTAACTGTAAAAGGAAATTAAGATGAAAATATTTAACTGGTTTAAGAAAAAGAAGATAGATTTCAATCCTTATAAAATAACTAAATTCTTTCCATTTGACGCAGCAATGTTTGAGACAGATGAAAATAATATATGGTATAATGTTTATACACAAAAAGAATGTTTTAGAAAAGAACTAAATGAAGCGTATAAAGATGAGCATTTTAGCAAAAAAGAAATTGAATTTATGAAGGATTATAGGTCTATTAAAACAAGCTATCATTCTGATTTAGTAAAAAAATTTAATAATGAAATAGAATATGGCTACTAACGCAGAAATATTAAAGAAATACGGATTCAGCGAAGAGCAGGTTAATCAATTTAAGGAGGTTAATGTAAATCATTATGAAACTACTGATTGTATGGATTTTGAATCTGCAAAAAATATGCTGGAGTTTCTTTTAGGACAGGAAGTAGTAAAAGTTATGAGAGCCGGAGAATTTCATGATATTATTGTCCAAATGAAAAATCATGATTGGTTTGATTATAAAGGAAGAAAAATATTAGTTGATAAAAGAAATCTATAAAGTTTGATCATGCCAATCCCAACAGACCGCGATAGTTCCTACCCTCATATAGAGGGTCCGGAAGCACAAAAAGATGTCAATAAGGATCAAGTCTATTTCAGCAGTAGATACAACATGTGTTTTGTCTGGAATGAGTTCCACACCATCCCCAAGTACTTTGATGAAATCAAGGATCGGCACACTATGTTAGTATTGATTTACAACCAACAAATAGCAAATAATTGGTAATTAAGGAATTAGCGTTTAAAATACTTCCATTTACCAATACATTTTATTTTTCCCCATAATTTTTTGATCCGAAATTAGAAGTTTCGATTATCCCGGATATGTAGCTTGCTTTAAAACCCAGATATGACACCTTCTGAGGAATTCGCTGATATTTTCTTTAATGTGAGGCTATCAGAATTCGAAAGTGAATTAGATCAACTGATCGAAATCGCACTAATTACCGAAAATGGTTCTTACGATTCAGCGCGGGATCGCGATCATCTTATATACATAAGGCATAGTCTTAGGAGAGTACTTGTAACAGCTAATTTAATAGCCGAAAAACAGCGTCAACGCTTTAAACGTAAAGCGGAACTGCGAGTCCGGGAGGATAACGCTCATAAACCATCGGCATTTACCGAGCCAGAAAATAGCGCAGGTACGCCTAACGGTGTATTCTAGGAGTCCGGGAGGATTGCGCGAAATAAACCACTGGCTTTTTGTAAAAATTGAGACTTTAACTACCGACTAACAAAATCTCTGATAAACATCTACAAATCAGAATAATATTTTTTTCACTAATGATTTCTACTTAGAGAAAAACACTTAGAAGATCGCAAAACTTCTAAATAGAAACACTTAGTTTTTTATTGTTATCTGATGACCTTGCACAGTTCGCAAAATTATAATTCATCCTTGGTTGTAGAAATATCTACATTGGGTATGTAATTCTCCATTCAATAGCATCTCTCTCTGAAATAACTAACCTAAACTTTTGGTTATGAAAAAATTTATTTTTACAATTTTATTATTTTCCAGATTTTACGTTGGATTTTGTCAAACAACTACTACTATAGACTACTTAGCTGCATCTTCACAGCTAAGCGCTATCACTCCACAATGTAATATTTTTGAGTCATTGGTGGGAGTTGGCGGTGTTACCAATCAATCTTGGGCTGGAGGCATGGGTTATACCACGGGTAAGGGAGTTTTTTTTCATACAAATCCCGCAGGTTATGCGGGTACTGCTTATTTATTGTATTTCAATTTTGCGGTTGGTAACCAATATGCGATATCGATTACCACTAATGGTGGGGATGGTGAAACTGTATTGGCTACATCCGCCGCTGTTGATATTACAAGTTTACAAAACAATTTTCCGTCATCGAATACAAGTACATGTACTGATGATCCCAATGTTAACGGTTATTATTCACAAAATTATGGGCATTCTGCAAGTGTAATTCAACCCAGCTCAAATACCATAACTATTCCGCCTTTCATACCAACAACTTCACAACAGTATTTTATTCTTTGGGGATTTGGTGGTAATGGACGTCTTTCTGCAGATGGGTTTTATATAAGTAAAATAACAATCACAGTTACTACACCTGGAGTAACTATAAGTCCAATGGCATTAAATTATACTTGTGGTAATACTGTCGCACAAACTTTTACATCGGGCTATATAGGAACAGCACCTAACAGTTACACTTGGCATTTGGGAGCTGTCCCTAATGGGTGGTACTACAATTCTGCACCGGCACCAGCGACTATTACACAAACCTCAACTACTTTGAATTTAACCGTTCCATCATGTTCTAATACGATGCCAAGTCCAATATATGTAACAGGAAACTTCGCTTTGGGAGCCAAAAATTCTGGTACAGTAACACCTACTTTAAACCCAATGGATATTTCGGGTGAAACGCTCATTTGTGGAACAAAACCAGTTCCATATTCAATCTCAAACTTAACTTGTTCTGGCGCTACCTACAATTGGACAGCTACACCAGCCGGAAATGTAAATCTATCATGTACAAATTGTGCGGCACCTAATGTTTCTGAAGTTATAGTTGGACAATCAATAACGTTATCAGCGACTGTTAATGGAGCTTGCTCAACTACACCCCTAAATTTAGTATTACCAATTGAGGTTGGTTCACCTCAATTAAATTTTGATTACAGTATGTGGGGGTCATGTAACGGATCTATGCAACAATGGCAAGTTGCAGACACACCTATTTATGCTGGCACAAATTGGCATTGGACGGTAGGTAACCTTGGACAAAATAGTAGTATTTATATAGTTTCACCTTATTCACCTACGACGTTTATCGACGTAACTGGAGGTGGTACCGTAAACATAAGTTATACGGATTTATGTGGAGTGCCGCAAACAAATGGTCTCACACTTTATAGCAACTGTCATTCAATGGCAATCGTTGCGCCAAACCCTTCGACAGGTTTAATGTCAGTATCCACTGCGAGCAATTCTAGTGGTGCTCAGGCCATGACTGCTGATGCGAATTCTTCACCAAGTACAACTTGGAAAATATATCAGATAAATGTTTTAGATCAACAAGGAAATTTAATGAAGTCATTCAAGTATCCTGGAGGATCTTCTTCTATTAATATTGATTTAAGCAGCTTGATCACAGGTACGTATACCTTAAGTATATTCGACAATTCAACTTGGCAAGGTCAACAAATAATTATTGCAAGATAATATTCAGAAAACAAGTGTAAATTTATCTATGAAATACTCTAAGATTATGTTGAAAAAGTCCGTAGCTGTTATAGTCTTTATTTTAGGATTATTTTCGACGCAAATTGTAAAATCCCAAATACAATTCGGGGTTAAAGGGGGATTAAATGTCACTGACTTAAATATATATGGACCAAATGTAACAAGTGGTATAAAAGCTGGGATTGATTTTAACGCTGGTATATTGGCCAATATACAAGTTTCCGAGTCATTCTTTATTCAACCAGAAGTGGTGTATTCTGCTCAGGGTGGAAGTGTAAAAGACTCATCTGGTACTCTGAAATATGATTATATCAATGTACCTGTATTGCTTCAATATCATCTTTCCTCTGGTTTGTTTTTTGAATCAGGTCCACAGTTGGGTTTCTTATTGTCATCAAATTACAACACTGAACATTTAAATCTTAACGTAAAGGATCAGTCTAAAACAACGGACTTCAGTTGGGCTTTCGGTGTGGGATACAAATTTACGGGTATCAACCTTGGTCTGGATTTAAGATATAATTTGGGGATTACAAATACATCCCTGGTAAATGGATTTGTTGTGAAAAATTCAGTCTTTCAATTTGGAGTTTTTTATCTTTTTTAAAAAAACCGTTTAGTATTTAAATAAAAACTGGTAATACAACAAACAAAAACACCAATAACATTCAGATCTAGAAACAATACTATTTATATTCAGTACTGTAATTCTTTTCAGGGATGTTAAGAACCAGAAAAATCAGCCTTATTAAACCTAACAGTTTAGTAGGGCTTTTTTATTTAGTATCTTGGTAGTTATCAAATACTCTTATTATGTTTTATTATAAAGCCAATTATCAAATTGTCAGAGGTAAGGATGAAGATGTAGTATCTAAGATTTTTTTTACTCATGCAGAATCAGCATTAAGTTCAGAACAAATAATCAAAAAAATTAAAATAGCTGAAAGTCCAAATGTGATTGTTATGGTAGGTGAGCCAATTGTCCTTACCCAACAGCAGTATGAATCTAGAACAAGATAATCCTGACTCAACAGTTAATCTATATATTCCCAGATTGTCCAATGATCGAACGGTTGAATAGGTAGAACGGTTTAGTTGGTCTGTTCTGATGAAGTTCAGTATAGTGTTCGGCGTTGCAAAAAGTCCGTTATCCACACGTTAAATGCACGGTTTTACAGCACTTTTCCAGATTTTTAATAACAACATGTCACCACGACAGCAAACACCTGTCAGCCGTCTATAAAAGGCCATATAGAACGACCACACAACCAGCAAATCAGTCTAGCGGTATAAAGATCGTTTCACCTTTATGTCACCTAGAAGCAAATAATCCTTTGAAACCCGCGTCAATACTGATAGGGTTCGATTCTCCTCACCTCCACTTGGTAATTCATGGAACCCGCTCTGGTAGCGGGTTTCGTTGTTTAATAGGATTCTTAGTGGTGGTTTGTGGGCAATTCTGGAAATTGCAGTTATACCTAGTCGTAAAGATTTAAAAGATTAAATTTATCAGTTTGACGATATAGCGTGCAAAAGATGAAAAGTATTTGGTTTCTGTTTGTCATAAGTTCCTTTATACTGATATTGTTTTCATGCAAAAAAGAATACAGTAATGAAACGCCATATCAAAAAGCAACGGGTAGTTTATATGATTCAACGGGCAATTGCATTTACGATCGCGTGTTGGGGACGTTTTATGGTGGCGTAACTCCTGATGCGAATACGAATTATATCGAATTGAAAGTGAATGTTACAGCCATTGGCGCTTATGCAATATCAACGGATGTTCAGAATGGCTTACAGTTTTCTAGCAGCGGTAAATTTACAAAGACAGGCATTAATACCATCCGGCTAACACCCGTTGGCAAACCAATTCATAATACAACCACAACCTTTACTGCAGGTTTTGATTCCTCATTTTGTGCCATTACGATTGATTTAAAAGATACCGTTACTATCAAACCGGTTACCGCATTTGGCTGGCAATTCTCAACTGCCGATGAAACTTTCCGAGGCACGCTGGATACCGCATATTTTGGTGATTCTGCGCTTTGGCAGGCAAATGGAAAGCTTCTTAATGTTACCGGATTTACGAGTAATAGAAGAGATACCGCTTTAGTCATTTGGATGTATCTGAACTACGGTTATATTATACCAGGTACTTTCATGACCTATGTTGAACCTCCGGCAAATAACGCAGCGTACTTTTATTTTTTTAAGGATGTGTCGAATTTTATTGGCACTCCGATTTTCGAGTCATCAGCATCTATGGGCACGAATATTGGGACTAACATGACCATTACACTTGCACCATACGATTCGAACAGAAATATAGTAAGCGGTACTTTTTCGGGAACTGTAGAGATTTTTCAGGATGGCCGAGACACGGGCAAAACCGTTGACATAACAAACGGAAGCTTCGCCGTTCCTTTTCGCCAATAAACACTCAGGTACTTAATGTTGAATGGAATGGACGGCTGTAAATATTCAGCGTTGCGTGTTATAGATTTCCGCGCAGTTATCGTTTTACAAATATCAAAGTATCAAAAGTTTTTCATTCTTTTAGTGAAGGCAGATTTAGCGTCGGTTCTCGATACATATGTACCTTTATTGTATCTGTACCCGGGTGAAATGCATTGGCCCAGATGATAATGCATAAAAATATCTAGGTGCTTGCTCCCTATAAAATAAAAGTCACCGTGTTATCTGCTTTTATGCTGTCAATAATTAGTACTAGTAAATAGGGTGGGAAAAATTGATACAATCCGTAATATTTTTAAAGACATGGGCTGTATTTCATTAAGGAAGTCCCCGCCAGTAAAGATTACGAACCAGTCAAGAATGAACTTACACAACTTGAGAAAAATGAAACGATTAGTTTTGCAGAATCTTGGTTATCTAAAAAACACAGATATCAGGGGTAATTGCTTTTGGGACTGCATAATATTTCACGCGATTCAATCACACAAAAAAAATGAAAAAGAAAACACTGTTTACTCTGTCACTTGTCGCAACATTCGGACTGGGGTTCGCTTTTAGTTCACTTCTTACTAAAATTAATAGCGACAATCCAACGATGAAAAAAGTAACGGGTATTGGCGGCATTTTTTTTAAATGCCAGAATCCAGGCAAGATGAGAGAATGGTACAGAATACATCTTGGTTTGAATACAAACCAGTACGGGGCTGTTTTTGAATGGAGACAGGGTGCAGACACTGCAAAAAAGGGTTTTACTCAGTGGAGTCCATTTGCCGAAACAACAAAATACTTTGCACCTTCAAGCAAAGACTTTATGATCAACTATAGAGTGGAAAATTTGGAGGAACTTGTTGACCAACTTAAAAAAGATAGTGTAGTAGTAACAGACAAAATTGAATCAGTTGAATATGGAAAATTTGTGCATATCATGGATGTAGAAGGCAACAAAGTTGAATTGTGGGAGCCAAACGATATTGAGTATGAAGAACTTGGTCAAAAAATGGGCAGTAAGACAACGAAATAACTATAATTAAGGAGGATTTTATAGAAGGTTCTTGGGTAAACTAAGATAGTAAATGAATTATCAGGTATATGTTATAGAGTTATCAAAGCGGGTTTTCACGGAAAACACGAAATTCAGGACTGCTAACCCACAATTCAATGGAGTACTTGAGTGTCTCTATGTAGGCATGACAAGCAAAACCCCCGCGGAGCGACTTAAACAACATAAGACCGGGTATGTAAACAAGAAAGGCCACAAGTTATCTGCCAATATTGTTCAGAAATACGGGACATATTTACGCCCAAGCTTATATGACCATTTAAATTTAAAGCCAATGACAAGGCAGGAAGCTTTAAAAATGGAGGAAAAATTGGCACTGGATTTAAGAAGAAAAGGATATGCTGTCTGGTTCAACTGAAGTCCTATTTACAAAATATATTTATTTCAGATTAGGATGTGGTATTTTGTTGAGCCCCTTACTATTATTCAAAAATATATTTTGTATTGTAAATATTAATCGTAATATTGCGTTATATAAATATGGGACTTACAAAAACCGATATTTTTACCGAAAAGCAAAATAAGCTTGCATTGATGCTAAAGGCGCTGGGTCATCCGGCCCGTATTGCGATTATACAACATTTGATTAAAACTAATTCCTGTATTTGCGGAGACCTGGTTGACGAACTTGGCCTGGCACAGCCAACCATATCTCAACATTTAAAGGAGTTAAAAAACACAGGGTTAATACAAGGTACCATTGAGGGAACGAGTGTATGTTACTGTATAGATTCCAAAGTATGGCGACAGTTGAAGACTACACTGGATAACTTGTTCCTGAGTTATAAAGGCAATGAAGAATGTTGTTAGCTATTTTTTTGACTAACTACATAGGCATATTGCATTAAAGCGATTGAATTGGTTTTTATGTCAAAATCTAAATGGAAAGTTCTTTTTGTATGTGTTCACAATTCGGCTAGAAGCCAAATGGCAGAGGCTTTTTTAAATTCGTATGGTAATGAACGTTTTATTGCGGAAAGTGCGGGATTAGAGCCTGGCAAGATGAATCCCAATGTGGTTAAAGTTATGCATGAACTAGGAATTAACCTGAGCAAAAAATCAACACAAGCAGTCGTTGATTTATACCAGAAAGGCAATAAGTATGATGCAGTTATAACGGTATGTGATGAAGCTAGTGCCGAAAAATGCCCTGTTTTCCCGGGAAGTACAAAGACCATTGGTTGGTCTTTTGAAGATCCTTCTTCTGTGAGAGGAGCACCGGAAGAGGTACTTCAACATACAAGGAGAATCAGAGATCGGATTCAAGAAACTGTAAAGAAGTTCATTGAAGAGGCCAGCTTGGATGATTATTGGATTTAGTCAGGAAAAATTTTTAACTATATAAAATTCAGTTATGGAAACTCAGGAGCAAATAAAAGAAATCGTTCGTCAAAAATATGGCGAGATAGCATTGCAAGATAAAGCAGCTAACGAAACTTCCTGTTGCGGGTCCGGCTATGCTTCAAAAGAAGTATATAATATTATGACGGAGGACTATACGCAGTTATCCGGATATATTCCAAACGCCGACCTGGGATTGGGATGTGGTCTTCCAACGCAATTTGCGAAGATAAAAGAAGGAGATGTGGTGATTGATCTTGGCTCGGGTGCAGGAAACGATGCATTTATTGCCCGGTCAGAAACGGGAGAGGCGGGAAAGGTGATCGGAATTGATTTTACGGAAGCGATGATAGAAAAAGCTCGAACAAATGCAGAAAAACTCGGATTTAGAAATGTCGAGTTTAGAAAAGGCGATATAGAAAAAATGCCTGTATCGGCAAATATGGCAGACGTAATTATAAGTAACTGTGTTCTAAATCTTGTACCCAACAAAGATGGGGTTTTTAAGGAAATAAACCGGGTGCTTAAACCAGGTGGCCATTTCAGCATTTCGGATGTCGTTTTAGTCGGTAGTCTACCGTTAAAACTAAAGGAGACAGCTGAAATGTATGCAGGTTGTGTCGCAGGAGCCATCCAAAAAGAGACCTATTTGGAATTAATAATACTTAATGGATTTAAAGATTTTACGATTCAAAAAGAGAAACCGATTATTATTCCAGACGATATATTAAGGAACTATTTATCTGCTGAAGAGATTAAACAATTTAAAGACTCTGGAACAGGCATTTATAGCATAACCGTTTATGCGCAAAAGCCTAATGAATCGTGTTGTACACCTGGATGCTGCTCAAATTAGGAGGTGAATTAAACTTCATTCAGGACAATTTTAAAGAACATATTGCCTAGTAGGTGATGGGCGGTATAATTTTTTTAAACCGACTGCTTTTCAATTTTATAGTTATCTGGTGAAGGCAGTATAAAGGCTACAATAAGAATGACATAAAAACACAGCCAGATAAAAAGATTGACATCTCCCAAAATTTCATTTCCTGCCTTCGATAAGGAAAATATCGTATTGTAGCCAAAGTAAAAAGGCATTGTTACACCGTAAGAAAGGAAGATGGCCGAAACAACATAAAAACTTGGATCTTTTTTGTAGTTCGTTTCGAGATCTGACCTGAATATTTCATAAAAATAAAAAAAGCAAGGTATGGTGATAAATAAGTTGGTTGTGCCATAAAAGGGGGGAATAAATGTTTTAAACAAATCGGGTGGGCCAAAAAGGAGGAAGACGCTTAATCCAGCAAAAACCATGTACAATACTAAAACTGCTTTTCGAAGACTTTCTCTAATCATCAGACGTCGAAAATAAAAATAGATTAAACAGGTGCTTATGAGATTTTCCAGGTTAAACAATTCATAGTACAAAATCCTGGACCTCGTTGCTGAGAAGATCAGACTGATAATAATGTTGACTGTAGAATAGTATATATATAGCCGAATTAAATTAAGATCTTTTTTATGCCTATATAAAGTGGCGATAATGCAGGCGGCGAAAGTCACCAGTACATTTAGACTTAACAGAACGAAGGACAAATAAATCATGACAAGGCAATATATACAATTGGTACGGTTTTTTACAAATGATCGAATGGAAGGTTAGAAATTTCCCCCAAACTTCCATCTGCGAATTTAAGTCGGCGGTATTAAGACGAGCAAATTATATCTCAAGGATTGCAGATGGAGCGGGAAAGAATTCTGTCAGCACGTTGGTGAATAAAGATTAGAGCTTATTTCATGGATATTCTGATAGAAAGCTGGTTAAGTAATCGAGAAATTGGATTGGAACGCACTGACTATGGCGGTATAATCAAAAAAATGCATGCTTCAGCGGGCATTTGTATTTTGTAAAAATTCGTTTTTATAGCATCAGCCTAGAACATAAAACCTATATTGATCGCATACCTAAATCCAATGGCAGGAAACTTTGATGAAGCTACTCCTGATTTGTAAACTGTCTTTGATGTAGACAAATCACTAAGCAAGGGAAATTTCGCTTTAAGTGCGTTAAGAACTGCTAGCAGCGTTTCATTCTGGTCTAGTCCATCCAATTGACCGTTTATACTTGCTTGGAAAGCGTAGGTGGTAAAAGAAGGGCCGAACATCTCAGCATCAATTACAAACCTTTTGAATACAACGAATTGATACCCCAATTCGAATCCTATGTTGAATAAACTGATTTGGGAGGTCATATTGACCGATGATTGTGCTCCGGAGCTGTCCGTGTGCGTCATGGTGTTCGTAGCACTGAATTTATAGAAACTTATATAAGGAGCCAGATATATTCCGTGAGGTGCATTGTATTTATTCTCCTCGCTTAAATAAAATCTGAATTCAGCGCCGACGCTAAAACCGCTTTTACTCCTTGCGTCTGATAATTTTGTATTTGGGAGGTCTAAATTCAAACTCAAGGGAAACTCATTGTATCCGCCGAATACATATATGCTTTTATTTTTGGTAAGCACTCTTTCATATCCCAAGTGAAACGAATTTGGGTAAAGTGTATAAGAAGACAAGCTGATCTTTACAATATTTGGATATTTGGTTTTGCCGGTATCTATTTGCTGTCCAAAGCTGTAGAACTGGAATGACAACAAGATTAAGCACACAATCCCAAAGCGAAATCTTACATACGATTTTATTTCTTGAAAAAATTTCATGGATGATAGTTTATTTGTTAGTATAATAAAACTGGGGTTGGTGTTAAAAGAGTGATTTATACTTTTAATTATAGCTATTGATCAGCGTATCGAATTAACGGAACTTGCCTGAGCCATTTTGTTTTGTAAATTCTTAAAAGTTTCAAATGGGGCTTTCGTTGAGAAAAGATTCAATATCCAGGCTGGAACGGACCCACCAGGATCAAGCTCCAGCACATACTTCAAATGTATGATTTTATTGGTAACTGTGGTGATGTCCCAGTCACCCCTTGAATATGGAATCCTGACTAAATCGCTGGAGGTGGGCTGGTAATTTTTATTGCCGACAGAAACGACTTTCAATATCTTCAAAGCCGAATCGATCGTAATTTCCATCTCTGCATACAAATCTCTGTTGGTTGCAGGCCAGGGTGTAACAAATTCCGAATAATATATGATCCTATTGGGAGCTACCTTCTTGACCAATAATGATTTTTTTGTAGAATAGGACCACTGGCTGTATTGGTTCACATCCAATAATATCGATGAAAGTTCAAATATATTGCCGGGAAGGTCCATTTCGACTTTAATATCATTAAACTTCGAGCGATCAGATTGCCTGGTACTGATTTGTATACCTTCTTTGTCCTTTTTTAAAACCCAGCCATTTTGAGCCACTGAAGTTTCCCGCGAGAAATTCAAAAGTTGGAGTATGAACAAAATCTTGTAAAAATTCATTTGATCTTATAAATGTGGCAATTAATGGATTAAATATGTTTGCTGGGTATTAAATTTTGAATTTATTCTGGCAAGATTGAGTCGAAAGGTAACTATACCAAAAAACTTCCCTTCAAAAGCGCTGTCCGCCCCCCTGTTTAGGTTCTTTGCGTTCTAAAATACCACATATCTATAAGATCACCACGGTTGAATTCAATTATTAATTTGAATTTTTACAGCCGTCAGATGTATTCTCGGGAAAACTAACATCTGCGGATCAAAGTCCTTTCGGCAAATCGTTATATCGAGGTATGTTATCCTGATGTAAAGTATACAACCAACTCAATGATATGACTAGTTGATGTAAATTAACATTCCGTTTTTAAACCTTTACTTTCCCTGCAGCTCTAAAGCATAACGGTGTTTAATGCCGGGAATAAAAAATAATATATATGAAACGGGTAATATTTTCAAGCCTTCTGATTGCAGGAATATTTGTCTCGCTGAGCAGTTTTGCCGTGCCCTCATACGGTCATGGTGGATGGGGAGGACATGCGGGATACGTCTACCATGGAGGTTATGTGGTTCGCCCTGTAGTCCATGTCGGTTTTGGATATGCCGTGCCCCGGGTGTATTATCCTCCAGTCGCTATGCCCATTGTGTACGGAGCTCCTTATCCGCCCATATACAACCCTTATCCAGCTTATTACGGTCATCCTCGTTATGTACGTACCTATTACCGCAGGCCGTATTGCAGGAGATGGTAAGCCTTAAAAATTAATCTAAAAAAGAGCCCATTTGAAAGAATGGGCTCTTTTGTCGGGTAACTGGCCACTGAATTCGAATGGGGTTACTGGATGTTCCGGTGGTCGCATTTTTCTCGACTATTCCATGGTCTTATAAAGTGGCAGTTTATTCAGACCGTCGCTTATTTTCTCCTCTTCAACCATGATGCCTTTGTGCAAAGCATCCGATTTTAATTTTTCCGTGACTTTTTGCAGTTCCGTTAAAGGAATCGCTTTTGCCCTTTTTTCTTGCGGAGGATTGAGCTTTTCAGCTTTTTCGAATTCCATAACCTTCTCCAGGATATCCGGGGGCAATTCACTTTCTGCTTTGTATGCCAGTTCCATAAACTGGTTAATAAAATAAGTGTCAATTTGGATTCTACGCTTGGAGAGGTGGGCAAATTTACCCAGTACCCTACAGATGTTCTCTCGATCTTCCGGATTCATCTGGTCAGCAAAATCGTAATCCTCAATTTTCCTGAGAGAAAGTATGACCGGTTCCAGTGCATCGAGGGTTATAATAAAAACTTCATAGTCTGCCAATGGATAGACAAAGGTATGCAGTGTTTCTAGCGTATTGGAAGGGACGACGAAAAATATCCATTTTTTTACATTTTCTTCTCTTGCATATTTCTTTGCTTTCTCAGTTTGTTCTTTTATATAGGAGGGAAAATGAGTCAAGTCATCGCCTCTGGGGCTTTTTGCATCGAATATGATGAATTCCCCTGCAATTTCCAGGGTATTGTCCGGTTCGCCCTTAAAAGGGACTTTATCAATATATTGAATGGTGTGTTTGCTACAAAGGTTTTTAATATGTTGTTTCACTAGTTCTTCATGATCAGACCAGGTCGAGGCCTGGCGAGCAATTCGATCGATTTCGGCCTGATGTTTTTTTTCTTCTTCATCCTTCTGTTTGGTCTGAATATTGTCCTGAATTTCCTTTAGAGTCGCCGTGTGCTTAAAATGTTCTATCCTCCTGGATTCTTCCAGGGTTTCATATTGAGTAATTAGGGCCAGATCTTCTTCATGCTCCCTGGAGAAACGGTCATTTTTCTCATTGAGCAGTCGTATATCGCTGTTTAATTCATTGATCCGGTTTTGCCTGTCCGATAACATAGATTCAGAAAATTGCAGCTTGCCCGAAAGCTCGGTTAAAGAGGATTTTAAATGCTCTTTTTCTTCTGTCAACCTTTCGAGGTTGGATTGAACGACTAATAGTTCTGCATTTGCGTCTAGGATAAGATTTCGGATTTTTTGCCACCCAAACAACCTTTTCCAAAATCCCAGGTTATGTAGCGTGTCAAACAATCTTTTCATTCGATCATAGTTATTGTTTCCGATACTTATCATTTCTTTGATGGTTGAAAGTTAATTTAAATCAGATTCCGGTGCAAAATCAGGTTAGACGATGGCAGTTTGGCATAAGAATTCCGTTCAACCTATCCTGGTAGAACTAATGTGTTGTTACAAATCCATTCTCCCTCCCATTGAACCGTTTGCTCGAATTGAACTAAAGTTTAACGATTCTCAATGTCTTGTTACCAGATTTGAAATATTTCCCTCGATCCGGTTTGGTACATATCCTGGTAACCCTTCATGGCCTCTTCCATTTCTTTCATGGATTCGGGTTCTTTTTTCATCTTTTCCCAGGATTGATCAAATGCCGTTAGCGATTCATAGTGGCTGACCATAATTACCCGGTTATAGGAGCCAGTCATGTCAGTCAAAATATGCTTAACCTCTGGACTTTTTTTGGTGGCTTCCTTGAACATTTTAGCCAGTTTTGAAGCATTGCCAGGTTTGGCGATAAAAATATCATGTACGACGATCATAAAATAAAGTTTAAGTTATGAATTGCAATCAGCTAATTTAATCAATATCGGAAAAATCCCTTGGATCCATTTTGAAATTCCCATAAGGAGGGCTTAGTCTATCATCTTCCTACCGAACAGGGAGGAAGTTTACCGATTGTTTTTTGCTTTTTGCCGAAATGTGTTTCCCGGGCTTAAGTCTATGATCTAGCTTGGTAGAATGTTTAAAATCAGATCTGCAGCTATCTTATTGGTTAGTGCCGGTTATGGATGGGCGGGTGGTCATTATATTCCTGCAGATTCCCCGAAAGTTGCTTATTTGTTTCAAGCGGTGGTCATCGGCATACTCATGATTTTAGGGCTGAATTTCTTTCATTATCATCAAAAAGGAATAAAAAAGCCCAATTGGCCCGTCAGGGGACTCAGTATATTTTTTTCTTTGTCCCTCGTTATCAATGTCCTCAATATATTTCATGGCGCTTACTCGAACGATAAATCTTTTGGATCTCATAATTCTTTTGCGGATCTAGTTCCCATTGGGTTGATTATTGTATCAGCACTCGGATGGTTTAGCACTTTTTTTATAAAAAAGGGGAGCCCAACTTAATCTGAATATCGATTTTTCCCTTATACAATCGGGTCAACCGTCCCAAATGCATTAATGCGGAAATAACCCCCATCTTCGAAAAGCTCAATCGAGGAAAGATCAGCGACTCTTCCCGAATCGCATTAACATTCAATTAGTCGGACTTATTCAATAAGAATTTACATTCAAAGCCGGAAAGACCTATTTTACAAATTATTCTACAACCAGACCTAACATTCAACATTTAATGAAAAACTCCGTTCTCCTTCTAGTCATTTGTATCCATACAATCTGCACATCCGCTCAATCAGATAAGAGTACAAATTGGAAGAATACTTACCGGGAGAGTTATCCTTTAGTAAATGACCTTATTCATACCAAACTTGAAGTCTCATTTGACTTCAACAGCAGTTATTTGTATGGGAAAGAATGGATTACCCTAAAACCGCACTTTTACCGTACGGATTCCTTGAGTTTGGATGCGAAACAAATGGATATTATCCGGGTTGCTATATTGAAGAATGGCGAACTCATGTCTTTGCCTTATGTATATGACGGCTGGCATCTGAAAATAAAACTGGACAAACGATACAATGCCACGGAGAAATATACCGTCTATATTAATTATGTGTCTAAACCGAAACAAGCAAAATTGCCGGAAGACAGAAGAGGCCTATACTTCATCAACCCTAAGGGTGATCAAAAAGACGTGCCGATACAGATATGGACAGATGGGGAAACGGAGAATAATTCTGTTTGGTTTCCAACCATCGACAAACCTGATCAGAAATCGACAGAAGAAATGATACTCACAGTTCCCGATAAATATCTTACCCTTAGCAATGGAGCTTTGATCAGTCAGATTGCAAATGGAAATGGTACCCGCACAGATCATTGGAAAATGGATCTACCCCACGCGCCCTATCTTTTTTTTATCGGCATCGGTGATTTTGCATTAATTCGGGATGAATACAAAGGGAAGGAAGTCAATTACTATGTTGAAAAGGAATACGCTTCTACGGCAAGGAAGATATTCGGACTCACACCAGACATGATGGCTTATTTTGAAAAAATTACTGGAGTACCTTTTCCCTGGCCAAAATATTCACAAATAGTGGTAAGAGACTTTACCAGCACTGCGATGGAAAATACCACGGCTACTGCGCATGGAGAAGGGGCCCAACAGGACTCCCGGGAACTGTTGGACGGAAACCGGTGGGAAAATAATATTGCACATGAATTGTTTCATCAGTGGTTCGGCGATCTAGTTACTTGCAAGAGCTGGAGTAATGTCACCCTAAATGAATCGTTTGCAAGATATGGGGAATATTTATGGCTTGAACATCAGTATGGGCCAGATGCTGCCAGTGAGGAAGGATATAATCAGTTAAGGGCCTACTTGAGCAATCCTGAAAATGGTACCAAGCCCTTGGTGCGGTACTACTACGCTGATCAGGAAGATTTATTTGACGATGTGTCTTACAACAAGGGTGGCCTTATTATCAATATGCTCAGGAAAGCGGTCGGCGACAGCGCTTTTTTTCAAGGATTGCATCTTTATCTGATAAAAAATAAATTCAAGGCGGCAGAAGTGGATCAGTTGCGAATGGCGATGGAAGAGGTTAGCGGAAGAGACTTGAACTGGTTTTTTAATCAATGGTATCTAGGGAGTGGTCATCCAAAGGTTGAAATTGATTATCTGTACGATGATTTGGCTAAGAAAGTAGTTGTGGTCCTTTCCCAAAAACGGGATTCCAATCATTTATTCAGGATCCCGATTAACATAGATATTTATTCAGGTCCTTTAAAACAGCGTTATCATGTATGGATAGGTGATAAAAATGATAGTTTTTCCTTTCCTTATTCCATTAAACCCGATCTGATTAATGTAGATGCCGATAAAATCGTCGTATGGGAGAAAACAGATCATAAGATGCTAGAAAACTATATTTTTCAATACTTCCATGCCGGTAATTACGTAGATCGCAGAGAAGCCATAGCTGCCTGTCTCAAAAATCAGACAAACCCATTGGCGCTAAATCTTCTCAAAAAATCTTTAAGCGATCAGTATGAAGGATTAAGAGAATTTACCATGAGAGGATTGAATTTTAAAAACGACACGATACGGGCGGTAATGGAACCGATTTTACTAAATCTCGTAAAAAATGATCTTAATTCTGCGGTGAAAGCCGAGGCCATTGAATTGTTGGCAAATTATCCAAAAAAGGGCTATGAGAAACTTTTTTTGACTAATCTAAATGATTCTTCTTATGTCATTGCCGGTGCCTCCCTACATGCATTGTCTATACTGGATACCCTGACAGCGTACCGGGAAGCTTTAAAGCTTGCGACACAGAAATCAAAATGGGCTTTATCGAATGTGGATGTAGTCATTTTACTCAAATACGGTACAGAAGATGATTTTGATTTGATTTCCGAAAAATACACTTTGCTCTCTTTTAGAATCCGGATAGCCAGGAATTTTGGAGATTACCTTTCGCGTGTGCAAAATCCGGAAAAATTCAAAAAGGGCATAGACATTTTGGTTAACCAATGGGAAAACTATCCGCTCTTCCGAGCTGCGATCGATAATCAGGTTTTAATCAGCTTGATGGAAAAAAAACAAGGGGTAGGCCAGAAAGCACAAGCAGACTATATCAAAGACAAATTGTCGAAAATGTGAAGCTCGAGTTTTGACAAAGTTTGAACGTGCTTTTTAAACGAGCTTCTTGAATTGTTGTTATTGAACCTTCAACCTGCGTCTCGGTTTCCGGAATTCGTTGGCCAAGAGACTTAAATGAAGGATAGCGATGAAAAGTCATTCGTATTTTGAAATAGCTTATTCAGTCAGGGGGGAATAAATTTGAACCTCAACGGACTTAGAAGGTGTTATCTTTAGTTTTTGTTGGTTCTTTTTTATGGTGTTTGAAGGAAAATTCGATGGGCTGTTCCAGAAATGTTTTAGCTAATCCAAAGAGCACACCGGTAGACAGTGCAAAGGTCAATAATCCAGCGGAGGCTATTATTCCTTCGAGGAGACGCCAATTCAACGGTAGCGAAAATCTGCTTCCCACGGTCGTGTATTCATTTAGCGCAAAATAAAAAGATGTGCTGGAGTTTGGGAAAGCCCCTTTCCAGTAGAAAAACCCAGCCCATACCAACACTTCGGTAAGATGTACAAGCATAATCATACAACTAGTAAAAATAAGCGGAAGGAGCCCTGACATCAGACCCTTCATAGATGTCAGTCGCTTTTTTAGGGAGTGGTTGAACCGCAAAACCATAAGCATACCGGACCCATGTATAGCCATGGTGATGGCTACCAGAATCCCGCCCCAGATAATTTCCTCAAGCGAGACTACATAGAGTGCTTCCACTGGTGGGTTGTTCATGATCAGGGTTTTTCAGCTAGCTAGAATCTGTATCCAATTTGAATGCAATTATGAAATCCCAGACTCCATGAATTTGAAATTTGTCGAAACCAATGCTGGTGTTGGCAAGGACAGAGGGAACGGTAAACTAAGTTATCCCTTCAAAAATAGCGAAACTCTGTTTTGGAGACAAAACTCTTTCTTGGCTCATTCGCACCTCGGTGGAATACTAGACTAAGCCGGGGCTGCTCACTTTAGTTGTACTTTACAATGGCAAATTTTAGAAGTTTCGCAGAATCCTTTTCTACCTTTAATTTCAGAAGGGTAGACATAATAATATCCAAGAAGAGGGCTGGGAGGAGCCTGGCATACCTAAATAAGTTCTTAGGGATGATCTTAATTTTTTCTCTTGGAAGATCATGAAGGTCCAATGGAATATTTCTTTTCTGATGGAAATTCGGACCTGTATCTAGCGGAAGATTATGATATTAACTGGAATGATAAAAAATCAAACGATATGAGCTTATCCAGACACATTGCTAAACAACTCAGAGAAGTTTATTTTGGTGGTAACTGGACTGCGTCTGTCTTAAAAGGAAATTTGCGGGATCTGACCTGGCAGCAGGCTACTACCCAAATCGCATCTCTGAATACCATTGCCGCCCTCGTGTATCATATAAATTATTATGTGGATGCGATCCTGAAAGTTTTGCAGGGTCATTCATTGGACGCCCATGATAAATATAGCTTCAGCCATCCAATTATATCTTCTCAAGCAGAATGGGAACAATTGCTGGCAAAAACTTTATCGGATGCCGAAAAACTGGCCGCCTGCGTCGAAGCATTGCCGGAATCTAAACTTTGGCAGGTGTTTTCACACGAGAAATATGGAGACTATTACAGAAATATTCATGGAGTCATTGAACATACACACTACCATTTGGGGCAAATCGTTCTGATAAAAAAAATGCTGACCTCAACCAATAACCCTGTAGTCTAACAATTAACGGACTGATTTTTCCCAAAGAAACCCTTGCGCTTATTCTGCCCTCAGACTCACAACAGGATTGGATAAAGCGGCTTTGATGGCTTGAAAACTTACCGTGGCAATGGCAATTCCCAGAGACAAGATACCGGTGATCACGAAAACCGTCCAGCCAATATTCACTCGGTAAGTATAGTTCTGAAGCCAGGAATGCATGAGCCACCCGGCGATGGGTGAAGCGATGACAAAGGAAATCCCCACCAATTTTACAAAATCTCTTGAGAGGAGCAGGGTAATTCCTGAAACGGATGCGCCCAATACTTTACGGATTCCAATTTCCCTTATTCTGTTTTCTGCTGTATAAGCAGCCAGCGCAAACAGACCCAAGCAGGAAATTAAAATGGCCAACCCCCCAAATATTGCCGATTGAACGCCGGTTCTTTTTTCGTCTTCCAGCTGTTTTACATCGGCTTCATCCACATATCCGGATATAATCGGGTAGTCGGGGATGTATTTCTTAAAAATGGATTCTACTCTGCTCATATTTTCAGACAAACCATTCCGGTTATTCAGCCTGAAGGAAATGGCACCAAAATTATTATGCGGGCCCTGCAGTATCATCGGCGGTGTGAGATACAACGGTGAATTGGTTACAAAATCTCTCACTACACCTACCACGACCCAATTGGTTCTCTTGTTTCGTACTATTTGACCAATGGGCTCCTTGAATCCCATCAGTTTCACAGCTGTTTCATTTAGTAATATCGCGGAAGAATCGCCCGGATATTTGTTAATATTAATATCGCGTCCTGAAATAATTTTCAGTCCTATGGTTTCAATGAAATCGTTGTCAATTTGGTATTCATGGATCCAGGTTTTCTCTTTGGACCCGGAACCCTGCCAGGCATAATTATCATCCCCTCTCCAGGTATAACATATAGGAGAGTTCGATCGGGTTACGGCCGTTACCGCATCGCTCTTCAGCAAATCATTTTTTATCAGGTCATACTTTTTGTTCATCTCACCCTTCACATAAATAAAAGCCAGGTGATCCCGGTTATAACCCGGATCACGTTTGTTGCCGAATTCGATTTGTCTGTAAATGATGATTGTACAGATGATAAATGTGATAGCAAAGCTAAATTGCAACACCACCAGTATCTTGCGAATGCTAAATAAATGGTGGGATGTTGTGAAAGTTCCCTTCAGTACACTAATCGGCCTGAAAGTGGAAAGATAAAAGGCCGGATAACTTCCTGCAATCAAACCCGTAAAAAGTGCAAAACCTGAAATACCCAGCCAAAATTTGGGATTCTCGTAAGGCACAAACAAATTATTCCAGGTTAGCCAGTTGAATCCCTTAATGCCAAGTTGTACGAAAACCAGGCAGATAATTACGGACAAAAATGAAATCGTGATGGATTCTCCCAAAAAACGCAATATAATTGAAAACCTGCCTGCACCCACTACCTTACGAATACCCACTTCTTTCGCCCTTTTTACACTGCGAGCCGTGCTCAGGTTCATATAGTTGATACAGGCGATCAGGAGGATAAAGCCGGCAAGCAGGGTAAACATGCGTACCGAATCGATTCCGCCCCCCACAATTTTTCCGTTTTCAAATCTTGACCAGAGCCGCCATTTCGCCATCGGATGCACAAAAACTTCTTCTTTGAGTCCAGGAGCATTCGTTTTAATCACATCGCGAAAACGTTCGTTGGCCATTTTTTCCGTAACACCGGGTTTGAGCAAGACGATCGTCTCATTGTTATTGTAATCCCATCTGGAATTTTCCCATCCAATTTCCTTCATATAACTCCATGGAAGCAGGTATTCAAATTGGAATTCGGTATTGTTCGGCAGGTCTTTAAGAATACCGGTGACGGTGAAATTGCTGTTGCTGTCAACCCGGATCACCTTCCCCATGGCATCGCCATCAGCGAATAGTTTCTTTGCAAAGGATTCGGTAAGCACAATTGAACGGGGAGCATTGAGCACCTGATCGGGTGTTCCTCTTAAAAGCGGATAGCTAAAAATATTCAGGAAGCCGGAATCCACCATAGCGCCCCGCACTTCCAGTTGTTTGCCATTTGCAGAAAGAACAATGGGGCCGGTTCCATTTACCCGGGTCACATCCTCTACTTGAGGGTAACTGGCTTTTAAAGTTGGAGCCAGTATGGTAGGCGTGCCAAAACATTCCACTTTGCCATTGATAACGGCACGATTCAGTAACTGATAAATCCTGTCCTTTTTTACATGGAACTGGTCATAGCTCAACTCATTCTGAACCAACAACAAAATCAGAATGGCACTCGCCATGCCGATAGCGAGACCTGTGACGTTAATAAAGGAAAAGCTTTTAAACCGGTACAGGTTTCTATAAATGACTTTAAAGTAGTTGCTGAAAATGCCAAAGTTGAAAAAACGCGAGAGGCGTTCTTTGTGGGTTGATCGGCTTGGCTGCCGGTGAGTTTCGATTTCTCGCTTCCGTAGTTCCCAGTCTTCCATTCGTTCCATATGTTTTAGGAAAGCCTGCTCCGGGTAGGTTTCATTTAGAGGCATTTCGGCATTCCATGCATTTTGCGCTTCGTCGAGGATTTGTTGAATTTCTGGATCCTCATCGATCAGTACACGAAGTTGCTCTAATTCATGCGGGGAGGCTTCTCCCGTCAATTTCTTACTGATCAATAGCCAAATACGATTTGAACCTTTCATACCTCATGATTAATGACTTTAAAAAGAGACAAATGCAATACCTGGTTTCTAATAATCTGAATTACAATATTTTGGAGACTATTAATCCGCACCTACTGTCCGTTTTCGATACGGTGGTGTAATGAATTGTGTGTCGTCCTAAAATAGCTATACAGCTGGTCTCGTCCGGAAAAGACCATACCGAGCTCATTTTGAACATAAAATTTCAGCATGTCAAATGAGGAGTTGCAGAACACTGCGAAAAATTTCTCCTAGGTCAGTTTAGGACAGCTCCCTGTTCTATTTTCGCATCTGAGCGGAATAGTTTCGGATTCGAAGGCCATTGAGTTTGACAATCCAATATCTTTCTGTATTTTTGGTAAGTAGCTGATTAATAAGTACTTGATTAAACCTTCAACCGTCCATGAAAGCATTGCGGCACTCAATAATTTATGGATTCCTGTTCTTGCCGCAGGTAATTTTATCTCAGAAACCGGACGCTTCCATTAGAGGTACCATCATCAATATGGATGGTTCCCCCGCTTCGGGCATCACAATCGAACTGAAGAAAAATGTTAGGGTGACGATTTCGGATGCCAAAGGCGCGTTTGTCCTCACTCATTTACCAACCTTATCCGATAGTCTTTTCATTTCTTCGGTCGGATACAATCTATATAAGCAGGCGGTCAAATTGGTAAAAGGTCAGGCAATGGATATTGGAATAGTACATCTTTCCATTAATGTCATGCAACTGGAGACAGTAGAAATTAGTGGCCGTTCGACCCATTCCTATAAAAGCAACTATTCTTTTTTTGCAGCAAAAACCGAAACGCCCGATAAGGAGATTCCCCAATCGATTTCTGCAATCACCAAAGAACTGGTGCATGATAAAATGGAATTTACGCTAAAAGATGCCGTGGGTGATGCAGCAGGCGTGAACCAGTATTCGGGATATGATGAATATACCATCCGAGGTTTTCGAGCCGAAAATGCGCGGGATATCAATGGACTGCGAGGATACAATACTACCTATACCAGCAGTATGCTTGTCAACATTGAGCGGGTTGAAGTAATAAAGGGTCCAACGGCGACTTTATATGGAAACTGCGATCCGGGGGGTACCATTAACCTGGTAACAAAAAAGCCTTTGGATCATATGGAAGGCGAACTGAATATCTTTAGCGGTAGTTGGGATCATTTCCGGGCAGAAGGAGATCTGACATCAACAGCCAATAAGAGTAAGACCTTGCTTTTTCGGGTCAATGCCGGCTATGATCAAAAAAATTCTTTTCGGGATCAAATTCATGGGAAGTCATATCAGGTGGCGCCATCTTTTACGTTTATTCCAAACGATAAAATCAAAGTAAACTTTGATTTTTCCATTTCCCATGTCAATACTGTTCTGGACAATGGCCAGCCGGGACTGGAAAACGACAACAATTTGAAAGCTACACCCATTTCGTTGTCTGTTTCGCAACCTGGGAATTATCTGAAGGAAACGGACCTTGCCTCTATCCTGACTTTTTCTTATAAAATCAATGAGCGACTGAGTTATAATTTCGGATACCTGAACTACAATACGAATCAGGATGTGGCCGAGCACGGTTTTAATAACTACATCACACCGGATTCCATTGACTTGTTATACACCACCTGGAGCTACCATACCGTAACCAACACGGTAACAAACTATTTTACATATCAGGCCAGTACAGGAAAAATCAGTCACAAACTTTTACTTGGCTACGATTATATTAAAAGTAAAGTGAACCTGAACCAACAATATTTTGAAAATCCTGGGGAATTCGGAGTCGGAAGTGGTATTGTGGGCACCTTCAGTCTGTTAAACCCGCAATATAACCAGCAGTCACCCGATACATATCAACTTTCAGATTACGACAACGATGGTGTGGATGTGAATACGGATATTTATCATACCCAAGGAGTGTATTTACAGGATGAAATGACCTTTAAGCGATGGAGAATTCTGATGAGTCTCCGAGAGGAGTTTTACAAGGGAGATGATACGGATAGTGCGGGCAACTTAAGTGAAAACGTGTTTCTTCCCCGTCTGGGCGTTGTATATGCCTTGACTTCCAATATTAATCTGTATGGAACTTATAACAAAGGATTTGATCCCTTTGAAGCCTCTACCCAGGCGCAAGTATTTGACCAGCCTTTTAAACCCATCATCAGCGAGCTATATGAAGTAGGCGCGAAAGGCAACTTTTTTCAGAACAGATTATCAGCATCTCTTTCATTTTACCGACTGACGGTCGATAATGTGGCTACCAATGCGGGCGATCCCTCCAATCCAAATCTTTTTGTTCAACAGGGACAGAACAGATCCAAGGGAATAGAAGCCGAGGCTGTCGGCAACATTCTATCCAATCTGAGTGTCCTGATCTCATATGCCTATGATGTGGCAACGGTAACCCAGGATAACAATCACGCACTGGTCGGGACGCCGGTTGCCAATGCACCCAAAAATTCCACCGCCAGCTGGATCAAATATTCCTTCAATAAGGACGCAGCCAGTGGATTGAGTATTTCGGTTGGTCATTCTTTTGTGGGGAAAAGAGCCACGTTGGATTCTTCCATTCTTTTGCCCTCCTATTTTTTACTGAATGGTGGAATCAGTTATGGCTTTAAGAAAATATCTGTCGCCCTTGTAGTTAACAACGTTTTCAACCAAACTTATTGGATCGGTGCCTACAATAACATCAACAAATGGCCTGGGGCTCCCCGCAACCTGATGGCAAATCTTGCATTTAAGTTTTGATTTCTGTTCCGGCTTGGAAAAGACAGGAAAGCAATTTTTTTTAATATTTGATTTTTTGATTAAAACCCTGGTTACAGACAATAATAAATTTGTGTAACTAAAAAGTTACTTATATATTTGAGTAAACAAAAAGTTACCTATATGCAGACCGAGATCAAACACCGCTGGTTTTATCATTGTGGGCCGGAGCTGATTTGGGATTTTCTTACCAAGCCTGAACTGCTTTCCCAATGGCTGATGAGCAACGACATCAAACCGGTTATTGGCCACCAATTCATGTTCAAGACAAAAGCACTTCCGGCCATGGAATTTGATGGCAATGTGTACTGTGAGATCCTGGAAGTAATTCCAAACTGGAAACTTTCTTACACCTGGAAAGGTGGTCCAGGTGACGGCAGCATCAATCTGGACTCGATTGTTACCTGGACCTTAGAAGCAAAGGATGGTGGCACCGAACTAAATTTGGTGCACAGCGGATTTGGAGTTAAAACCAATGCAAAGATTTTCGACGCTATGAATGGGGGTTGGAAGAAGAATATGGCCGAAACCCTGGTAGATTTGATTACCAAAAGATTAACTCATGAAGCAACAGACCGTTAACGGAGTGGATCCTTTCCATGCAATTGGAGATCCGAGCCGGCGACAAATGTTACATCTGCTTTCTAAGGAGAGTTTAACCATCAACGCCCTGGCTGTAAATTTTGATATGACCCGGCCTGCAGTTTCCAAACATATCAAAATCCTCTATGGTGCCGGATTTATTTCGATTCAGGACATCGGACGGGAACGACATTGTGCGCTGGATCAGAAGGGTTTTCGAGAATTGCAGTCTTGGATCGATTATTTCGACCAGTTTTGGCAGGTCAAGATGAAGAAACTGGATGAACTAGTCAATAAACAAACTAGGAATTCAAAAAAGACAAAGACATGAAGACCAAGACACTCAAATGTCAGGTCTTAGATGGATCTGCAGCCGTTTCCGGGATCTGACCGGTAAAGGGATGGATGGTGATGGGACCTTGAGGATGTACTAAACTGCCAGGCAGTCAACAAGTGGACGGTCAGAATAGGGAACGGCTTATTTCATTGATTAAAACGACGGACCACTTCCCGAAGGTCGACTTGCGTATATTTTGGTTTTGAAAATTTTCTGTCGATCAACTCAACTATTTCCGGACGGTCTTCCAAATAGGTTTTGAGTCGTTCCCGGATGACCTGAGGTTTTTGGTCGCTGTCTAAGAAAAAATAAATGCTATTTGCTTTTTCCAAAGTAAAATAAATTTTTTCGCTTCCTTGTTTTTCGAACTCAAATAAATTGGCTCGATTTCCTATAACCGTCCCTTCCAGAAAAAGATCGGAACCATGTTCAATGGGTTTTAGTCTGTAAATGATCATATTAGAATTGTTCTGATACCCAAATGCCTTTATATCCCTTGAATAATAGGTTCTGATTGTAGCGGTGCTGTCAATGATTTCAATTTTATTATTGAGGTTGTAACTGGCTATTCCCAGGGAATATTTCGGTAAAATGACCTGGACAAGGGTGGTATCGTTGTTCCATGCCACGATATATCCTTTGTTGGATTTGGGAATGGGGTTAAGAAGCCAAAACATCAGATAAATGCAAGGAAGATATAAATTCATCCGACTTTTCTTTCGGCGTAAACCTCTTTAAAAAATATCATTCATAGTGCCTCAAAGAGTGTCTTAACATTTACTTCGTAACTGGTTAACAGATTTTAAAATCCGTGTATCTAATTTTGCATTTTAATTGGAAAATTCCTCTTGAAGGCACTCAAAATATTGTTGCTGTGGATCCTTGCACTGCAGATACTCAATATGAGTATGTACAGTGAATCGTATTGGTTTTATTTTAATGGAGACCAGTCGTATAACGGGGCAGATCGGTCCGTTGATCCGACAGAAACAATTGTGGAATGGCTGGTCGAATTGAAATCAGGTCAGCAGGATGCGTTCACTTATAGTCAGAACAACACAGACTCCAAGAGCCTGGTTAAAACTTTGCATTTTGAGGTTAACCTTAAAAATCTGAAAGATAAATACCAGGCGATTTCAGAAAATAAAAAAATAGTTTTCCAAAATTTTGTTTCAAAATTGGTCTCCACGTCATTGGAAATCCTTTCTCCACCCCCCGATTTCGAATTCTCTTCTGTTACAATTTGAATAGTTATTTAAAGTCCGCTGCCAGATCGGCATTTAATCTATGGTAGAACGCCATTGAATTAATGGCGATAAAAGCATTTTCAAATCTTTTTATGAATAAGAGTTTGAGGAAAATCATTGCATTTTCCCTGAAGAATAAATATTTTATTCTTTTTGCCACTTTGTTGCTTATCATCTATGGAGTGGTAACCTTTCGCAATATGTCCATCGAAGCCTTTCCGGACGTGACCAATACGGAGATAACCATTATTACACAATGGCCGGGAAGGAGCGCAGAAGAAGTGGAAAAATTTGTTACCATACCCATCGAAATATCTCTGAATTCTGTTCAGAAAAAGACGAGCCTTCGTTCAACCAGCGTCTTTGGACTTTCGATGGTAAAATTGATTTTTGAAGATGAGGTACAGGACAGTTATGCCAGACAGCAGGTCATTAACTTGTTATCAGGAGTTACATTGCCCGACAATATTGTCCCGGATGTTCAACCGCCGACCGGTCCAACAGGTGAAATATTCCGGTATACGTTGGAGAGTTCTATTGGTCGAAACCCAAGGGAACTCAAAACCTTACAGGATTGGATCATCGATCGCCAGATCCGGTCTGTACCTGGCATAGCCGACATTGTCAGTTTTGGCGGAATGGTAAAGGCCTACGAAATCAAAGTGAACCCCAATCAGCTAAATTCCCTGGGTATTTCAGAATTGGATGTCTATAACGCGGTTAGCAGAAGCAATATCAATATCGGCGGTGATGTAATTGTGGACAATTCCCAGGCTTATGTCGTGCGGGGAATCGGTTTACTCAATGATATCAATGAAATTAAAAACATCATCATTCAGAACATCAACGGCATTCCCATCCTCATTAAGGATGTGGCCGAAGTGGAAGTATCCAATCAACCTAGGCTCGGCCAAGTCGGTCGTGCCGATGATGTCATCATAAACGGCAAACGATCGGTTCAGGACAGCACCGATGTGGTGGAAGCCATTGTTTTGATGAGAAAAGGTGAAAACGCCGCAGAAGTAATTAAAGCCTTGAAAACTAAGATTATTGCTATTAATCAGAAAGTACTGCCTGCCGATACCCAAATCGTGCCCTATTACAACCGGGAAGACCTCATTAACTATGCCACCCACACGGTGTTGCACAATTTGATCGAAGGGATTTTACTGGTAACCTTGCTGGTGTCTTTGTTTATGTTTAACTGGAGGACCACTTTGATCGTATCCATTATCATTCCAATCGCGTTGTTGTTTTCTTTTATATGCCTGCATCTGATGGGCATGTCTGCGAATCTTTTGTCTTTGGGTGCGGTTGATTTCGGAATAATTATAGACGGCGCCGTAGTTATGGTGGAGGGCATGTTCGTTGCCCTGGATCACCGGGCGCATGAGATCGGAATGGAACGGTTCAACAAGCTCAGCAAAATGGGACTCATAAAAATCAAGGGTGCTGAATTGGGTAAAGCGATTTTCTTTTCCAAATTAATCATTATTACAGGCCTTTTGCCGATTTTTTCATTTCAGAAAGTGGAAGGGAAAATGTTTTCTCCCTTGGCTTATACCCTGGGTTTTGCATTGCTGGGTGCCTTGATCACAACGTTGACGCTGGTCCCTGTGCTGATTAACATGCTTCTTAGAAGAAATGTACGGGAGAAATATAATCCGATCGTGCATTTTCTCACAAAAATCATGCTTAAAGGATTTCAATTTAATTACCGGATCAAAAGATGGGTTATCATTTCTTCTGCAGTTGTGGTGGTAATCGGATTTTTGGCCTTCAACTTTTTGGGAAGTGAATTTTTACCGGAATTGAACGAAGGGGCCATCTGGATCCGGGCACAATTACCCTATAGTGTTTCATTGAAAAAATCTAGTGAGGTGGCAGACCAGATCCGGTCGATGCTGATGGACTTTCCCCAGGTAAGACATGTCGTTTCTCAAACCGGCAGACCTGATGACGGAACCGATGTGACCGGATTTTACAACAATGAATTTGATGTGATTCTATATCCGCAAGACGAATGGAAACCAAGTATTTCAAAGGAGGATTTGGTTGACCAGATGCAAAGAAGAATTTCAGTCATTCCGGGAATTGATTTAAATTTTTCCCAGCCGATCAGCGATAATGTGGAAGAGGCTGTTTCTGGGGTAAAAGGATCCATATGTGTCAAAGTTTTCGGAGACTCACTTGCCTATATGGAACAGGAGGTGACGGAAGTGGAGAAAATTCTGAAAGGTATTCGCGGAATTTCTGACCTGGGGGTTATCAAAAATATCGGGCAGCCCGAGTTGGACATTGATTTGGATCAGGATAAAATGGCCCTGTATGGCGTAGCAACGGCTGATGCCAATGCAGTCATACAGATGGCTATCGGAGGCAAGGCCGTATCACAATTGTATGAAGGCATTCAAAAATTTGACATTCGAATCCGCTTCCCGGAAGATTTCAGAAAAAATCAAACAGATATCGCCAACATCATGGTCCCTACCCAGAGCGGGTCAAAGGTGCCTATCCGCGAAATCGCCACCATTACAAAAAAAACAGCTCCCTGCCTGATATTCAGGGATGACAACGAACGATACGCCGCTTTGAAATTCTCAGTACGAGGACGGGATATGGGAAGTACGATAGCGGAAGCTCAGCAAAAGACAGATCTTCAAATCAAATTGAAAAAAGGATACTCCATGGTGTGGCAGGGGGACTTTGAAAATCAACGGCGTGCACAGAAGAGACTTTCAGAGGTGGTACCCATCAGTTTGGTTTTGATATTCCTGTTGCTATTCGTCATGTTTGGAAATTTAAAAGATGCAGGCTTGGTATTTCTGAATGTGCCCTTTGCCATCGTGGGAGGCATTGTAGCCCTTTTGATAACCGGTACCGATTTCAGCATTTCAGCCGGAATTGGATTCATTGCCCTGTTCGGTATTTGTATTCAGGACGGTGTTTTGCTCATTACGGTTTTTAAGCAGAACATCGATAAAATGAAAACGGGGAAAAGTGCATTGTATGAGGCGATCAAACTAGGTGTTCATTCCAGGATAAGGCCGGTTATGATGACTGCACTGATGGCAGCAATTGGATTGTTCCCGGCGGCCATATCTGGTGGAATCGGTTCGGAGAGCTCCCGTCCCCTTGCCCGGGTTGTCATTGGAGGGATCATTTGCGCCATGCTGTTTTCTCTACTGGTCTTCCCGCTCATTTTTGGCTGGGCTTATAGAAATATCGATAAAAAAGAATATCATGGATAACCTTTTTTCTCCTTCTTAAATGGGTTTTGCGAGACTGGATGGCTGTTTGGGGTATTCCATCCAAAAATACGGCCCGGCCGGTCAATCAGTTCAATGCAATTCTTCAAACTGTCCCGTCTGGCGGTTCTTGCGTACATTGTTCCAATTAAAGTAGCGGCCATTCATCGCTACATAGATACCCGGCTTGAGCGCTTGTACGAATGCCAAAGCGCAACCCAAATTAAAAAACCCGTCCGAGCTACCAAATTTATAAGGGATCATGGCGCCCGTAAGTACGATTGTTTTTCCACCCACTTTATCCGCCAGCACCGCCGCCGTCACAGCCATGGTATCTGTTCCATGGGTAATGATGATTTGGTTTTCGGGCGCTCCCTTGCACTTTTCGGCTATCATGAGCCGTTCTTCCGTGGTCATATCCAGACTGTCGATCATCATCAGGGTTTCGACAGCGACTGGGGGGGTTACCCGGCTGCGAGAGATCATTTCAGGAAGATGGGTTTCCTTGAAAAACAATTGACCTGTGATTTCATTGTATTCTTTGTCAAAAGTTCCACCCGTTACGAAGATGCGAATTGCCATATATGTGAATTGGGGCCTAAAACTAATATTAATAACGTGAAAAACGGTTCAGGCTTCTGAGCGTCCGATCTCTTTAACAATCATGAATTTACCGTCCGCGATTTCCTTATAACCATAGTCATAGACGAAGTGATAGGTGCCTTTCCCCGAGCTGATGTATTGATGGGTCGTGTATTTGAACAGGAAGCCTTTTTGGAGCAGGGATTTTTCCTCTACTATTTTTGTTTTAAAGAGGCCAAGCATCGCCTGGAGGATCCTGCGATTCTTTTTTAGCGCCAGGTCAATGGCGCGGACTTCCTTCTGCTCATCTTTTTTCCGCTCATTAAAAAATGCATTCCGGCAATCGTCATTGCAATAACGTTTGTCGCTGCGACCTTTTAAGGGTTTTCCGCAAAAGGCGCAAAGAGTCAGTTCTGTCATACAAATTGTTTTAATAATCCCAGCAAATTCCAAACCGTTTATAAACGTTTATATATGCTTTCATCCAGGTATAAACCTTTAAGAAACAACTTTCTCCTTTTTATCAAGCCATTTTTGTCCCGGCAATATGCCTTCACTCAAAAAAACTTATTTTTTATGGAACTCGCAGGAAGACTCACCGCAAACGCGGTCGTCAAAGAAATCGCAGAAGGACGGAAAGTCGTCAATTTTACCCTAGCCATCAACAATGGATACAAAAAAAACGGTGAATGGGTAGAAAAAACGATTTTCATCGACTGTTCTTATTGGATTGGAATCGGAATTGCCGAATTCCTGACCAAGGGCCGACGGGTCGAACTTTTCGGGGAAATAGGTGTACAAGCTTACATCAATGCATCCCATGCGGCTGTCGGTAAACTCACTTTTCATGTAATCCGCATCAAACTCGGGGACAAGCCGAGGTTAGTCCGGGAAAACAATGAACAGGTGATGGAAACGGAAAAAGTTCTTCCGTTTTGAAGATCTGCCCACCGTCCGGGAAGTCCCGGACGGCATTTCCCTGTTAAATAACGGAGTATGCAAAAACATCATTGGACCCAAGTATCTGAAATAGAACTGGTATACCGGTCCAAAATAAAAGCTGCCGAAAGACCAGCGGTGAAAACTTCCCGGGAAGCCTATCAACTTCTCATCCGGGAGTGGGATTTGGATAAAATTGAGCTCCTGGAACAGTTCAAGGTTTTGTTCTTAAATCAAAGCAACCGGGTTTTGGGCTTGTTGAATGTCTCCAGCGGCGGCATGACGAGCACCGTAGCGGATCCCCGCCTGATTTTTTCAGCAGCCTTGAAAGCCGCTGCCTGCTCCCTTGTTTTAAGTCATAGTCATCCAAGTGGAAATCTCAAACCAAGCAAAAACGATGAAGATTTAACCCGGAAAATGAGAGAATCCGGAAAATTCTTAGACATAGCGCTGCTCGATCATTTAATCCTTACCCGATCAGGGTATTTTTCTTTTGCCGATGAGGGACTACTTTAGCATCGATTTTCTACCAGCATCAGGAAATACCGGTTAAAATTTTGATCAATGCCGAATTCTATTCTAGGAATCCACCCCTTACAAAACCGGGTAGACCCCTTCGGGCAGTTGATTTCCACAACTGCTAGGGGAGCATGGATGGGGAACCGCGGCCTTATCCACAACGCAGCTCAGCAGATCGTTCGACCATTCAAACTTAAGGCATGGATTACTTGCCAAATAAGATTTGGGGACCGTCACCGAGTTGTGATGTCGCCGAACCGATATACTGAACTTTTTTTTCTGGATGAGGCGACAGCATTTTCCGCGGGCCACCGCCCCTGTGCTGAATGTCGGCGCCAGGACTACAACCGATTTAAAATGGCTTGGATAAATGGTAATCCTGGCTTCGGATTTGATCCAAAAACGCCCGTGACAAAAATCGACGAAATCATACACCGGGAACGAATCGATGACCGGGGCAAGAAACTGACTCATATAGAAAGGTTGGAAACTCTTCCCATAGGTTGTTTCTTCGAATACAACGCCAGGCCTTTTGTCGTAAAACAACCCAATCTGATCGCCGCCTGGACTGCTTTCGGTTACGAGGCGCCAATAAGGATGGCCAGTGGAATAGCAGTACAGGTTCTTACTCCAAGCTCTTTGGTCAACATGGTTCGGGCGGGTTATACACCACAAATGGCCAATTAAAAATCCACCTTTTCCCTGGGGATCCGGCCTAAATTACCGCCGGTTCGAAGTCTTTTCCCAATGATTATTTTCAGAAAATAATACGGTTGCCATGGCAACTGAAAGACAAAATGCCTTGAGACATACAAAATCTCTCTGACGGACGGAATACGACGGGGAAGGGGGATTTTTATTTTTTGAAGAATTTATTCAGGGCTTCTGTACGGTTTTGTACATGAAGTTTCTCATAAATATTATGAATATGTTGACGAACCGTACCGATGGTGATGTTTAGCTGATGGGCGATTTCTTTATACAACCATCCTTTGGAAAGGCATTGCAGCACTTCATTTTCCCGGGCAGTCAGTAGATTATCGCCGTCCGCGGCTGGATGGCCGTGCATCCGTTCAATAACCTTTCGGGCAATCTGCATGCTCATCGGTGCTCCACCTTCGTGAAGTTCAATGAGGGAATCTGCCATCTTAGACAATGGGGTTTTTTTGAGCAGGTAACCCGAAGCACCCGCTTCCAGGGCCTCGAACACTTTTTCATCATTTTCGTAAATGGTAAACATAATGAATTGTGTCTTGGCACATATGGGTTTTACTTTTTTTATGCATTCAATACCGTTCATGCCGGGAAGATTGATGTCCATGATTACAATATCGGGTTGCCATTGCGGCAGTTCTTTGGTGGCCGTTTCCGCTTCCCCAAAGGCATTCAATATTTCAAAACGCTCGTCCATGGAGAGCAGACTTACCATCCCTTCCCTTACCTCAACCGAATCTTCCACTATACAAATACTGATGGGGTTCATATATTAAATGTAGTCATACGGTGACGCCAGGGCAATAGAATGAATGTTATAGACTTAGCTATCTTTCATGGGCACTTTAATGTGAATGGTCACGCCTTGATCGCTTTTAATTTGCATGCTTCCACCGGTCATTTCAATTCTTCTGCGCATGTTGTCTAGACCATTGCCACCCGGGGTCTTATGGTTTTTCCGGAATCCCGTACCATTGTCTTTAATAACGATGTCAAGGCAGGTAATGGTTGTGACAACGATGTCTACATTTTTTGCATTGGCGTGTTTGACGACATTGTGAAGGATTTCTTTGACGGTTAAAAAAATATTTCTCCTGATTTCGCCGCTTACCGCTAAGGGAGGAATCTTTTCGGGTACCTGTATGCAGCAGACCAGATTATTGTCCTCACAATATTCCATGCAATAAGATCGGGTGTAAAACACCAAATTTTCAAGGGAATTGTTGTTTTCATTCATAGACCAGATGATTTCGTTCATCTTATCTATCAGATCATTGGATGTAGCTTGCATTTTTTCGATATCATTTCGGGTTACCTGGCTGAAGGTATTGCGTTTTACCTTTTCACCGAGGAACCGAATCGTAGAAAGCCCCGCCCCCAAATCATCATGCATGTCAGTAGCAATCCTCGCTCTTTCTTTTTCTATGGCCCGCCTTTTATCGAGGATAATTTGTTGTTTTTGATATTTTCTCCGATAAAAGTTTCGGATGATCCATCCGGAGATGATCATAAATAATAAGGCGCACCCTAAGCGAAACCACAGGGTTTGCCACCAGGGTGGCAGGATGATAAAAGAATATGATATTTCTGAATTGGCGTTTCTTTGATGTAACAGGGTAGCTTTAGCGCGCAAATTATATTTTCCAGGAGCTAGGTTAACAAAATTGATCACGGATTGTGAAGAAGGTTCGCTCCAAGATTTGTTGCTGCTGCCTTCCAGTAGATAGACAAAACGCGTTTGTTTTTCATCTATATAACTCGGTAGCGAAAGGGAAAAATACAAGCTGTTTTCTTGGTAAGGAAAAGAAGCCAGGCCTGCGCTGGGATCCATCCTGTTTTTGCCCTCAAAAATTTCTCTGAAAATAATTTTTGGCTGAAACGTGACGGCTGGTGATTTTCCTGGAGATATTTTAACCAGGCTGGATTCAGTGAGGGCCCAATGTACACCGGATTTTGTAGTTAGTATCTTCACTACGTGCTGATAAATATTGCTACTGAGCGTAATATTTTCGATGGTATATTTTCCATTCCCGGATGAAACCCTATCCAGGCCGGCTGGCGAGCAAGCCCAGACCGTATTGTCGGGGTCTACGTGTAGATAAGAAATGAAATTTTGCGATAAACCTTCTTGAACAGTGAATTGTTTCCAGGATTGCAATATCCCTCCCTTGAAAAAAAGACAATACAATCCACTGTCACGCGTGCCAATCCATAAATTCCCTTGCTGGTCGACGGCAATGGATCGCGGGCTAATGGAAGGGAGCTCGTCATGGTAAGTTTTCAACCATTCCAGGTAGTGATCGGGCGTTTCCGGGTGGGTACGAAATACAAAAAGGTAGTTGGATCGGGTTATTACCCAAAGATATTTTTCAGGCGTGAGGACCAAACCATCCGCCAGATATCCCAGGGGATAAGAAATAATTTTTTTATTGGACAAGAGCACGGTGATGGATTCAGAGGTTGCGATCAGATTCCCATATCCGTCGGGAACCAGGCAGCTGAAAGCAACATTGGCGTTCCGATTGGTATCAGCATCCAAAGTGGTAAGCCAGGCATTCTTCTCGGCCGAAAACTCGCAACGATAAATATTAAAAAGGTCTGATACGAAATATTTATTCCCCTCCATGGCAAAATGGCGGTAGGGTGGAGTTGCCGGTTCGGATTGCAACCTAAATGTTTTGTTTAAGGGTCCATACCTGAGCAAAAGCTTTTCAGATGCGGCATCCATGAACCAAACACTGTCTGTTTGAGTACTGGCATAAATATCATTGGTATAAAATCCGGGTACAATTTGCTGGTAGTATTCTACATTCGGATTGGTCAGTTTACATATACCCGTTTGCTCATTGATGAACCACATAATGTGCTCCTTATCTTCGAAGACTGAAATCATGTTGTTTACAGGCAAACCGTTTTCTACAGAAAAAATTTTACATCGGCCTTCCCGATCGATGTACTGAACACCCGTCATCGTACAAAGCCAGAGATTTTGTCGGCTATCCATGTACATGCTTGTTGCGACAGACTTTTCAGCCGCCCGATAGATTTTGGGCAACGGACTAAAACGGATTTCATTTTGTTGCAAGGCCTTTTCGTCAATTTTTTTCAGGCCTTCAAGGGTAGAGACAAGAATATCTCCGTTGGGTGAAAGCAGAACACTGAACACAAGGGGTGATTGACTGATGGCGACTTGTTTTTTCCCCGGATCATATACTATGAGACGCGCAGGTCCGGCTAAGGATTGCACATGGGGGTCGGTTACAATAAATAATTTATTGTTTATTTTCATACCGGACTCAAAAAATGCTCCGGCGTCTCTGCCATTTTTATCAGCCAGGAGGATTCTGCTGAAATGATTTTTTTCAAACCGAAAAAGGCCTTCATCCGATAAGGCATAGTAGGACCCGTCTGGATTTTTGATCATTTTATTGACAACGGGATAAAATCCATCGCTGGTATTTATATTTTTTATTTTGCCGTTTACCAGGCAATGGATCGCCCGTGCATTGGGCATCAACCACAGGGAGTCATCACCCATTTCCACTATATCTGTGATAAAATTGGAAGCCAGGCCGTTTCTGGTGGTATAATTGATGAAACGAAAACCGTCATAAATGCTCAAGCCCTCCTGCGTTGATATATACAAAAGCCCTTTGCTGTCCTGGAACATGAATCGGCCGTTGTTGCTGACGAGCCCGTCTTTTGGTGTGTATTGAATGAAAGGATATTGCTGTGATTGGCATTCACAGCATAGAATGCAGGTCAGCATGAGTAAAATGGCTTTCCGTTTCATGTCGGCTCCTATTGCTGAACTTTTAAGTTAACGTTTCTTTTGAAATCCTGGGAATTATCCAGGCCGGTGAAAGCATCCCTTCTACCGAAACCGTAATTACCGTTTTCTATTGGATAGGGCTTGTCCATACCAGGTCTGACCGGTCCGCCTGATGAAAGAAGTACGAATTGAACAGTTTTTCTCCCCGTTTACTAAGGATTGGGAAGCCCTCAAGCCAATATTTGGGTTTGTCAGGTCAGCTTTTTCGGTCTGGAAGGAAGGAAGGCTGAAAATCACGTAAGCAATGACGCCCCTCGGACATCCGATCTAGACCAAAGGGATGTAGAATATTCGATTTTTTCGGTGGGTGCAACCCGTTACCTTTACTTGGTCTTGGGTAGGGCAGTGTCGATGGCAATTTAAATGTATTTTTCAGGGAACTTCAAACGTAATGGATTCAATGTCCCTGAACCTTGACAAAACATACAAAGGGTAAAACCTTACCAAAATATCTTTTGTGTCCTGGGGTGTTCCACACAAATTGGATGCACTAAAAGACCAGAGGGAAATTGACATGGAGGCCTGGGAGACTCTAAAATAATTTCGAACCTTATCCGTTTGTTCTGATGGCTAATCAATAAAGTGGGGGTATGGGCCATTTTGTCCTGATTTTATACCTACCGCCCTTTGGTTAAGCAAGAATATTTTGCGCGTGAACTAGACCATATTGAACCTTATCCTTCACTTGTTTTTGAGTTCCTTATCTCCATTATTAAACCAGATAGTAGTCCGGTATAATTAGAATGTAATGATCCTTGCGCGGCTGGCACAGTCATTGCTCAGCATATTGCGAGTAATAAAAAATTAGAGACAATTTGATATGTATTCCTACCTCTTTTTGTTAAATGTTTTAAAACGAATATAAAATGAATAGAAAGTTATTTTTTGGTTTATTGATTTGTCTTGTTTTTAACGCTGGGTTGTATGCTCAGAAGACTAATATCGATACCGTAGCGGTAGCGATCCTCGATCGCATGAGTCATATGATCGGCGACCTGAATTCATGCCATGTCACAGTAAAATCGAATTATGATATACAGAGCCAACATCTGGGACTCGTCAAACATTCTGATGAAGAGCAGTTGTACATGGAAGGCCCAGATAAACTACTCATTCGTGCAACAGGGGACCGTGGCGATAGAAATATATTTTATAATGGGCAATCGCTTAGCTATTTTTCTGTGGAGACCAACCGTTATTCTACGATCGCCTTATTGGCTCCAATTGTGGAAATGATTGATACGGTACACAAACTTTACAACATAGATTTTCCGGCAGCAGATTTCTTTTATCCCACTTTCGTCGATGATTTACTTTCTGAATCCCAATACCTTATTTATCTGGGAATGACAAAAGTAGATGGCAAAGACTGCTTTCATATTGCGGGCAAAATGCCTGATAAAACATTTCAATTTTGGGTTTCCGATGATGGACTAAATCTTCCTTTGAAAATGGTGATTGTATATACAAGCAGGGAAATGAGTCCTCAATACGAAGCGGTGCTTTCTGATTGGCAGCTCAATCCTGTATTTCCACCTGCATTATTCGAATTCACGATTCCTCCAAAGGCAAAAACAATCAAGCTGATAAAAGCACCCACAAAGAAATAATATTATATATTCATTAATATCTGAGATATGAAATCAACTTTCTATATTTTCCTTAATTATGTATTAATCTTCGTTTTGTTTTTCATCTTGATTTTTCCGTCGCCAATCCGGGCGCAGCGGTTTAATCATTCCAACTATAGTGGCGGAGGCAAACCGGCTGGTGGGGCACCGGCACAAAATTTTAATCGACCATCTACTTCTCCGGCAATGAGCCGTCCTTCACAACCCCCTGTACAAACCCGTCCTACGCAACCGGCAGAAAGCCATGTGTCCCCACCTCAGAATCAACAGTATCGCGCAACGATCAATGGTGGCAGTTACAACAACAACCATGACTATAACCGTACTGCTAACCAGAACGTGGCGGCAGCTAGACCTCCAGTGAACACACATCAAGAAGTTACCGTGCGTCAGAATGTAACCGTTCATGAAAACGTGAATGTCTACCATAATCACTACCAGCCGGCTCACGCATACGTGTATCATCCATACCACCCTTATTACTGGGGGCATAATTGGCACCCGATCGGGTTTGTAGCGGCGGCGCTTGCGACAGATGCCATTGTATTGTCTGCTGCAAATCATCAATACTACTATGATGAGGGCGTATATTATCAGCCGGCGCCCGGTGGGTATTCGGTCGTACCTGCGCCGATTGGCGCCATTGTAAGTTCACTTCCCCCCGGATCTGAAACAACGATGGTCGGAAATGATTATTATTATTATTATGGCGGCACTTTTTATGTGAACACGGGTAATAGTTTTCAAGTGGTGAACGCTCCGTTCGGAGCGGTGATTACGCAAATTCCTGACGGTGCCGTGCAACAGGATATCAACGGCGAAACATTTTTGGTTTACAATAATACCTATTATCAGCCCATATCGCAAGACGGCCAGGATGCCTATCAAGTAGTGCAAGTAAATTAAAATTTGAAGGCAAAAAGAAAAAGGAAGGTGTGGAAAATGACCATCTAACCGGCCCTTCCAAAAAGAATCTCGGATCGAGTGTAAAAATCTTATGAGGATCAAGCAAGCAAAGTTGTAAATCGATCTGTCAGGATTTTCGATGCTTGGATCGGGATTCAAATTGAATTTCCGAATAAAGGATTATGATCGATACAATGAATAGGGGACCCATTTATTTAATGGGAATCGCTTTGAAAAAAAAGACCTGCAACGAAAACGGCCAGTCAAACGTCGACTGTGGTAATCACTGGCGGGAATTTGAAAAAAGACAGGTCGCTGCACAAATACCAGATAAATCCGGACAGGAAATTTATGCAGTTTATTATCAATATGAAGGAGATCACACAAAACCGTATGCCTATTTTATCGGCTGTCCGGTGGGTGAAAACACACCGACACCTGAAGGCCTGGACAAGCTGGTCATACCCCGGTCAGATTATCTGATTGTCAAGGCAAAAGGGAGGATTCCGGACTGTATATCGTCCGCCTGGCAGAAGATATGGGATGCCCAATTTCCTCGGGCCTACCGGTATGATTTCGAGGTCTATGATCAACGCAGTCGGGATTGGGAGAATGGTGAAATTGACATATTTCTTTCCGTAAATACTATTTCTTCTTTTCCAGAATAAGCACCACCTTGTTAAAATCCGAAGAAGTATTGATGATCCTCCTGAATTCTTCATATTGAGCGATCGGATAGGAAGTATTGCGGTAATCTTCCATGATTCGAACGGTTAAGATATTGTTTTTTATTACATAGTCTGAAACAAATCCCATTGTCTGGATGTCGTTTTCCTTATAGACCTGGTTTAGTTTGAGGTCGTCCGGATTTTTAATGACATAGCCGTCTGGAATGGTAAATTCCAATTTTCTTTCTTCGAAATGCGCGTAGTCCATCGAGATGGGGAATCGCCTGTCTTTTTCCTGGTACATTTCTGTTTGCGGTCCGATCGCCAATCCAATTTTTAATAGGATTTTATTGCCCGCCCTTTCAAGAAGATCACCCGAGTTTACTTTAATGTGAACAATGAATGGTTTGGACGAATTGCCGTCTTCAAAGGCGGTGTTTTCCATTTCTGAAAATGGAATGGTTTCAGATCCGATGGTTGCCTTTGCAATGTCTTTTATCGCCTCTTTTTTCTGATCAGGGGTCAAAAAATCAAAATTCTCCCTATAAAAAGCTGCAATATATCCGCCGTAGATCATTTTCATATCTATCAAAAGGGTATCAAGGTTGTTGTTAAGTTTCAGTTTAGAATCCAGGTTATTATAAGTATGTTGGTAATCCAGCAAGGGTACCTTTTTTATTTCAGCGATGGCAGAATTCATGGTGCCGATGGTGATATTCTTACAATAAAGAGCGTTGCCTCCTCCCCAGGAAGGGAAAATCCATGGATAGCGAAAGGCGATTTTTGTCGGTGCAATAAAACTATGTTCCGCGGGAAAATAAAACATGGGATAATTGCAATTGTCCCAATTTTCAAAATTCCTATCAATCAGTTCATCATCCCGGTCAGCAGCCAGTAGGAATTGATAATCCAACTGGAGGATAGTAAAGATCGCACCGTATAATCGCATGAGACCCGGGCCATCGGCCACTTTGGATTTCAAGATGACTTCGATATTGTCTGCCAAATCACCGTCTATATCTTTTCTGTATGCAATATTATTTTTAATGTAGTTTTCTACTGACATTATTTTCTGGGAATCGCTAGTAATTTTATCCCAACCATTGTCGGAGACCAGGTTGGTTACCTTTTTTAGTTCTTTGTCAGAGAAATTAGTATAACCGCTGTAAATTCTCTGGGCCAGATCATTCCAGGTAAACAATCTTTCCCTTTCATGTGTAGCATTGTTATAAGAGAGTTTATATTCTACCCTGGCAAGATTTACCCGGTAAGATGCATATTTTTCTTCCTCCGCTCCCGGAATATCTTTGAAGCGAAAATGGATAACCGTTTTACCGTTATTTAAAGTATCTACAGTTTTTTTAGCATCACAATTGTACATTTTTGAATCAAATACCAATCTTTCAGGAGCTACCAGTTCAAACTCCGATTCCATTACCGGAAATTTCCCCTGTATTACTGCTTTTCCAAAATAGGAGGTCTGACTGAGAGAAGTATAATAATATTCCACTTCACTTCCTTTTTCCAAACCTTCCATGGCAAATATCTTATAGAGCGTCCCGTTTTCATCTTTGAGGTCTTTAATATTGTTTTTATCCATTTCAATTACCTGACCATTGGGAAGAATCGTGCGTGCCCTGACTTCGGTGATGTCCGAAAAATCATTGACCTGGATATAAATCTTGTTGAAATATTCAATGCCGTGATCGTCGTTTACATGAATTATTTTGTGTTCGGTGAAGTATTCGACAACATTATTCTTTGCATCATCAATAAACTCAATTCTTTTTTTATTGAAGAGCACATAAGCGGGCTCATTTGCATACTTGGAGTCGGTGGGATGATAAGAGGCTTTTTCAACCCATTTCTCTGTCTCCAAGGCGGGAATCTGTCCATAACCTAAAAGTTGGATGAAAAGGGTGGAAAGCGTCAAGAAAAATAATTTGCTCATTTGATATTGGATTTGGTCAGGCTTACGGTTTCTTTATACAATGGGTATAGATTTTCAAGAACTTTATTCCAGGCTTCGAACTGGTCTGATGTGATCTGAAGGTGGTCATTGTCAAACTCCTGGGTTAGGATTAGCCAGTTACCTTTTTGTTCATAGGTAAGATCGAAGCCCCAGACATTGTTGTGAAAAGATTTTCCTTCCGGAATGGATTCGACCTGAAATCCGGGAGGAATTTTCAGCAAGGTTATATATCTTTTGATGTACTTGAAGTTGTATTCAATCGGCATTTTCCGCTTGGGATAATCAATCTCTTCATCGACATAAAATTTAAACAGGTTTAGGTTCAGGTACCATTCATCCCCCAGCTTTTTAGCATAATCGGGGAGCGTGAAATTGGCCCTGAAAATAGTGGAGTCCGGGTTTAAAGGCGTGTTAATATGGATGGAATCCAATTGAAATTTATTTGACCCTCTTCGGAAAGATTCTTTCATATCCTGTCTAAGATTGCTTTGAGAAATATAAGTGAGGGAAGCTCGGGCATTGTCAGAAAAATATCCCGTCAAATATTTTACTACTGTTCCTTTGAGGCCAGTAGTTGTCAATTCCAGCCAAGTGGAGTCGGTTTCTATATTCTCCAATTTTTCCACGATCGGCACCCGAAGGATTTTATATTCCGTCTCATTTACGGAGATCATGGCTTCTTTGTCCTGAATGGCCCAGGATGGAAATCCAAATGGGCAGTTGGGATCGGTACCATCTAGAAAGATATATTTCCCATTCAGCTTGATGGTGCAGATCATATGGTTGCTTACCAGCGGAAGCGGCAGGTCACTAAAATTGTAGGCAAGGTCTCTGGTACCAATCCAGGTAAAATAGGAAGGAATTCCTGCATACTGCATCATGGTTGTCAATATACTGCTCATGTCCTTGCAATCGCCAAATCTCCTGCTGCAAACCAAACTGGCGTCTCTGGGAATAAAACCCTCCATTCCTTGCTCAAATGCAACGTATTTGATATGCTGTTGTACCCATGCATAAATATTCTTTGCTTTTTCCTCTAAATTCTTGGCGCCATGGTTTAATGAGTCAACAATGTGTTTCAATTCCGGACTAACAAGCGTATTGATGGACTTTATATAGCCATAACTGAGTTTGTACAGGTCATTCAAGTTAGACAGATAGTTGATTGTATTTCCATTTTCATCTTTATAGTTACAGATGTAAAAAACCACGTGAGTTGCATACCAAGAACTGCCTGGGGCATCGTTGTACCGTCTCAGAGACGGACAATTGTTGTAGGTAAACGTATAGATATTTTCGCCGTGAGATTTTTCTATTTTCGTGATTACTTTTGAAGAATCGGCCCCCAATAAGTGGTATTTTATGGTCATGTCTTTTGGGAAGCTTATCTTAAGTTCACTTTTGAGTACGGGAATATTTCTTTCAAAATAGAAGGGGGTCAGCAGATAGGGATTTTTATTTACCCAGGATACTTCCAGATTACCAATGGCTCCTTCTTCAACTGCTGGGAAATCAAAAGTTGTTTCTTTTGAGTCATCATAAAACACGAAGTCTTCTGTACTGGATTTAGTTTTAAAGTCCAACACTTTCAGCTTTTTGTCGCTGACCGTCCGGGTGTAGGCATCATAGGAAATCAATTGTTGAAAGTCGCTGTGATAAAATCCATAACTGCTCATGTATTTGGATGCATCGGGTGTGAGATACTGTATTTGCTGTATTTCGCTGCTTTCAACATAAGGCTTGCCTTCTTTAATACTGATATTGTAATGCAGGGAATTTTTGAGAAAAACCGCATGTTCCAGGCCGTATTGTTTCTTTATTTGATCAACACTTTGACCGTTGGTATTTATCGGAGCAGCAAAAAAACAAAGGAGGTGTCCAATTAACAGACCGGAATATTTAATTTGCATAATTTACAGATAAAAGTGTTCCGTAATAATAGTTTCTGGTTTCCGTGAGTTTGCCGACCTGATTAAAATATTTAGTAGTTCCGTGCGCTTCGCCGTTCCAGAAATTGATTTCTTTTTCAATAACTCCATTTTCATAGTATTCTTTGCATAGACCGTGAGGATTATCGTGAAAATAATTATAGGCTGATTTAAGATTCCCATTGGCAAAATATTTTAGGGCAATACCCTCCGTTACATTGTATTCAGAACTGTCAATGGAATACAGCTGGCCATTTCCGTAGTATAAACGGTCTACTCCATTTAGCTGGCCGTCTACGAAAATACATTCTCTTGAGACATTCCCGTTTGGATAAAATGTTTTCAAATGGACGCTGTCATGGAGTATGGGTATTTCAGATAGAATCTTTCCGGTTTTATCTGAATATGAATATGCTACAGGATCCCCTTCATCATATCTGACCCAATATGCAAGTGTTCCATCCCCTTCCAATCTTTTTACTATGCCATTCCTTTCGTCATTCTTATAATTGAATTCATATTCGATGTTCCCGTTCGGATAGAAATATGTTCTTGGTCCATTGAGATGATCCTCTAAATAATTCTCTGTATAGTTCAGAATACCATTCTCGTTATATATCTTCCATGTACCCGTTTTCTTGCCCAGCCTAAATCTACCTTCAGTCTTTTTAATGCCTTTATAAAAATAGCTAACATAAATACTATCCAGCTGCCCCTTAACATAATATTGTATACTGGCGATGGAACCATCAAAAAAATATTTAATGACGGGTCCGGTGAAAAATCCTTTTTGATAAGCGCCCTCTTCCATTTTATTTCCGTTTGGATAGACTAAAAGGTATTTGCCCGTTCCTTCTGGGAATGTATCGTGGATAAGTATTTTGCCTGAGCTGTCAAATTGTTTCAATTCGGCGATCCAGCCGTTTTGGTATTTGTATTCAAAAGTTTTATGGCCGTTGGGTGAATATTCTTCCTTGTACCCATAGATTTCATCACGGAGATAATAAGATCGGTTAGAGATTTTTCCCATTTCATCATAATAATTCCAAGAACCCTCTGCCTGATCATTCGCATACCAACCCTCTGATTGGATCTGGCCATGACTATAATAGCCGGTATATTGACCTTCTTTTATACCACCCTGCATTGCTGTTTCCGATTGTTTACGTCCGTTGCGATAGTAATATATCAATGGGCCATTCAATTCCCCACCTGTATACATACTGGTTACATTGATTTTTCCAGATGGGTAATAATCCGTTTCCATTCCTTCTATCTTTCCTTTGCTGTCAAGTTCCCGTTGACTATACAATAACCCTTGTGGTTTGAAAATCTTCATTTGAAATTCATTCCCTTTGCGTTCTGAAAAACTGATTTGTTTTCCTGATTTATCAAAAAAACGAACTGATTTCGGAATATCGTTTTCGAATATATACCGGGCATAAATGATCCCGTCTTTATCATAGATCAGAGTCTCCCCATTTGCCAAGCCATTTTTGTAAAGGCCGGTAGATTTAAGTCGTCCGTTGTCGTAGTATTCTTCAAAAACACCGTCCATCTTGTTGTTGGTGAATTGTGCCTTGTTTTTTAGTTGGCCATTGTCATAATAATAATTCCATACACCCGTCGCAATTCCTTTGTCCAATGTGCCTTCGGCAGATACGCTTCCATTTTCAAAATAGTCTTTGATCAGCCCGTCAGGCTGATCATTTTGGTAATGACCGGTTTCTTTCAACTGACCATCCTCGTAGTATAGCGCGTAGTCACCCGAAAGAATCGAATGGATATAATGTTTTATCTGGCGGATATTTCCATTGGAGTAATATTCTTTGTATTCCCCTTCATCTTTGCTCATATTGGCTGAACCTATAGAATATAGCTGACCGCTGGGATAATAAACCGTTTTTTGACCATTGGACAAGTCATTCTTAAAGGTTTCGCGTGAGGTTTCGATCCCCGATTCTCTATAAGAAATTTGTTCCCCTTCCAATTTTCCGTTTTGATAAATTTCTCGGCCTTTTAATTTTCCACTATAATAATAGTACAGCCATTCGCCTTCTCTAGCCCCTAGGAGGTTATAATTCCCACTCGCTTTTATATTCCCGGGGGGATAGAAGAATACCCAGGAGCCGTTATTTTTACCATCATCGGTTAGTACACCTTTTGCTATTAGCTTTCCTTCAGTATAAAAGTACCGGTTTGTTATCAGTTCTCGTTTGTCGAACGTTAGTTCCCGGGTGGATCGGATCAGGTTATAGTAGTTCACGATTTCCTCTGTAAAAATTTCAATGGCTTTCTTATTTTTCTTGTTATAGTCTTTAATCGACTGAACATTTACATTTTCGAAGGACCAGTTTATGAATGACTCGAAATGACCCTCCTCATATATCTTTTTATAGAAAGGAACATAGAATTGCATCCAGAAATCCGGATCTGTACGTTTGTATTCCAATTTTTCAAAGACGACCTGAATTTGGCGGATTATGGGATCGTCTACTTGGGCGCGCAATTTGTAGCCTTTGTCCAATGCGACTTTTGATAACACGATGGATTCAACGGCTTCGAAATTTTCGTCGGCTTCTCCAGTTGCTTTGGATTTATATTCAAGGATCTCGTCCTTAGTTTTAGAAATGGCATCGATCAAATCAATGCATTTTGTGCTGTACTTGCCTTCCGGATAAAGAGATAAATAAGCCAGCAAACTCAGAAAGGCGGGTATTATTTTGCCTTGTGCCAGGGCGGTAACGCCCAGATAATAGTGGGCGCTGTATTGATAAGGGTTTATTAAAAGTGCTTGTTTGAACAGCTCCTCAGCTTCCGCATAATGTTGCATGGAATGCAGTGCCAGGCCTTTGTTGAAGTACAAAAGAGAAAAGGAAGGGTATTTTTTAATCGCTTCATCGAAAACCTGAACAGACTTATCGACTTCGCCGGTGATATTCAGGATATTGCCGTAAGTATTGTAAAGTTCCGCCATATATTCGTTGTCCTCCTTATATGCCAACCCCTCTTCACAATACGCTTTGGCTAGGACATATTGGCTGTCTGCCTGACAGGTGATGGATCTTTCATACAGGGATTTGAGGTAGTTGGTGTCATTTCTGTCGATGAGATTATACAACTCGAGTGCTTTTTTAAATTGACCGGAATCATACAGTTGTATTCCTTTGTCGATGATGTCACCGGAATGGAGGGGGCCATTTTGTTGGGAAAAAGAGAAGTAAGAATTTAAGGTAAGAACGGAAACGATCAGAACAAACTTCATACAAATCCGTTAAAGGGGGTTTGGTAAAAATAGAAGAATTATACGTTAAAACGTTATAGGGAAGGATTATTGTATGAACCGGGATCTTTCATAACTATTGTGACTATTAAGTCTTTATGCTGAGGTGCCGGATTTAAGTCCTATTCTGGTTTAAAGTGATGAAATGACCTAAGTTCGAACTATAGAAAAATTGAATACTGTTTATATGGGAAATCTTGTATCATTTATGCATGTATCCCTGGATGGGTTTACGGCACGCTTGAATGGTGAAATGGATTGGATCCGGATGGACGAAGCAATCTTTGACCTGGCGGTGGCGCGAACTGAAAAATCGGATACTGCCTTGTACGGCCGAAATACCCATGAGATCATGAAGGCTTACTGGCCAACGGCAGCA
>JABDAN010000008.1:40000-69564 GCA_013289175.1 Bacteroidota bacterium | reverse complement strand
ATGGCTTTCCCTTCAATCAATTTTGGTTGAAATGCCTGTATGGACAGCCGGTGAAGCGTGGGGGCCCGGTTGAGCATGACCGGATGGCCTTTCAGAATATTTTCAAGAATATCCCAGACGATGGCTTCTTTGCGGTCAACCAGTTTACGCGCCGATTTCACCGTTTTCACAATGCCTCTTTCAATCAGCTTTCGGATGATAAACGGTTTGAATAGTTCAGCCGCCATATCCTTGGGCAATCCGCATTCATGAAGTTTTAATTCAGGACCTACCACGATTACGGAACGACCGGAATAGTCAACCCGTTTTCCGAGTAGGTTCTGACGGAAACGGCCCTGTTTGCCTTTGAGTACATCACTCAAGGATTTCAGCGCCCTGCCCCCTTCTGCTTTTACAGCATTGGATTTACGACTGTTGTCGAAAAGAGAATCGATGGCTTCCTGCAGCATCCTTTTTTCGTTGCGAAGGATTACTTCTGGCGCTTTGATTTCCAATAAACGCTTCAGGCGGTTATTGCGGATGATCACCCGGCGGTAGAGGTCATTCAGGTCTGAAGATGCAAACCGGCCACCATCCAGGGGCACCAGCGGACGCAGCTCAGGTGGAATAACCGGAATATATTGCATAACCATCCATTCCGGACGGTTGGTAATTCTGGTATTTGCATCGCGGAAACTTTCAACGACACTCAGTCTCTTTAAGGCATCTGCCTTTCTTTGCTGGGAAGTCTCATTGGCAGCTGCTGCGCGAAGATCAAAGCTCAACTGATCCAAATCGATTCTTTGCAGTAAATCATGAACCGCTTCGGCTCCCATTTTTGCGATGAATTTTTGAGGATCATCGTCGGGTAAATATTGATTGTCTTTGGGAAGTGTTTCCAGGATTTCCAGATATTCTTCTTCGGTCAACAGGTCGCCCGGATTTTGATTTTTGTCTGCCCGTATACCCGACTGGATTACCACATATCTTTCATAGTAAACGATACTCTCCAGTTTCTTTGAGCTCATGCCCAGCAGGTAACCGGTTTTATTGGGAAGGCTTTTGAAATACCAAATATGGACGACGGGTACCACCAGTTTATTATGACCCATGCGTTCCCGGCGAACTTTCTCCTCGGTCACTTCCACACCGCAACGATCGCAGACAATCCCCTTATAGCGTATTCTTTTATATTTTCCGCAGGCACATTCGTAATCCTTTACCGGACCGAAAATGCGTTCGCAAAACAAACCATCCCGCTCGGGCTTGTAGGTTCTGTAGTTTATGGTTTCGGGCTTTAAAACCTCGCCGTAAGATCTTTCCAGAATCGAATCGGGAGAAGCAAGTCCAATGGTAATTTTGGAGAAAGTGGCTTTGGGACGATTTTCTTTTTTAATAGCCATATTTTTAATATCAGGTTTTTAAAAGACAGTTACCACAAATGCGTTTACCAAGCAGTTTACAAGGGGGATTAATCACCCCATTTTGCAACTTACTTGGTTGAAAATCAATAATTTAACAGAGGATAATTTCTGAAAATGCCAGCATAAGGGAGGCAAAGGTACGTGGTTTGAATTAAATTACCAAGATTAGCTGCCGCCAGAAAAATGCATCGGGAGGGCTCCTATAAAGGACTTTTTTGCCTTTTTATCTGATCAAATTGAAAGGCCAGCGCCAGGAGCGAAAATAGGAAAATCGGGGCAAAATATCGCTCCTCGTAATAGGGGTACAGTAGAAACCGGATGAATACGACCAAGGCTGCCCAATAAAAAATATAGTTTCCTACCAATTTCCAGCCATATCCGCTGGCAGATCCCAACACCGTAAAAATCAAAGTCAGGTACATGAAAAAAGATCCCGGAACTACATAAAAATAAAGGGAAAGGTCCTTCCAGTATTGTCCGGCCGGCAATGAAAAATGGGGATCCATAAACCAGAAAAAATGATGGGTAGAAGCCAAATTAACCAGTAAGGCGGTGCCCATCAGGAGGCTTGAAAATTTTAAGAGCAATACCGCATTCAGTTTGTTGGCAAAAGTGTTTACAGGCCATTTATAGAGCGCGACAAGAAAAAGCAATTCAGTTACGATGTTGTCGAGCCTTACAATAATAGCAACCATTAAAAGGGGCAACCAAAGATTCTTGTTTCTTCCGCTATAGCTCAAAATAAAAGCATTCAGAAGCACAAAACAGGAAAAGGCGTCGGGAGTCGAAAGCCTGGCTAAAACCAGTGTCGGGAAAATGCAGACCGAGATAAGACTGATCAAAAAACAATTGAGTGGGGGAAGGTTTTTAGATGCAAATTGCCAAATACTGAGCCCGATGAGAAAAAAACAAATCAATGAAGGGATGATCGTTGACGTGATCCATGAAAATCCGATTTTGTGCAAGGATAAAATCAGCAGAATATATAAAGGTTTTATCCGGTATCGTTCCAATATCATTTCGTCTGATTGCGAAAGACGCAGTGCATGACTCTCGTATTCTTTAGCGGGTAATTCCTTTTGAAGAACCGTTAGCGTCTCCGCCACCACACCCTTCATAGAACCCTGGTCCTTTTCTATAGCACAAGCGATATAAAAAGGCATATCCCCGTTATGGCCGGGAAATACAGACAACACCCAGGTCAGGCCAGCAAGCATTAGAATATATACCTGAAAAATATTTCTATAAAAGAGTCTTAAGAAAACCTCCTTCATGGATGACCTTTAACCCGATTGAAAAATTCGTTTTGTAGTTCCAAGGTTTTGGTATCCGCTTTAATGGCCTTTAAGGCCGCGATAAATGAATTTATGTAATGTTCATTGACCAGTTTGCCCAGTTCCATCGATGCCTTGGCCCCTTCTCCGGCATAGTGATTGGGATAGTCAGCATACCACCAGATAGCCGTATATACATTGGGTATATTCAATCTTTTTTGGTTGGCTCCTGATTCATTGTTGGCGCTGTCCATTTTTACCAGGTCAGGTCTTAGGTATAAAACGGTGGATGTTTCTCGTTCTCCCGCGTGTTGATCGCCCTCAATATCAGATTTATGTAACGCATGCATTTTTTTTACATAAGCAGAATCTGCGTTGGGTTCAAAAAAATAAACAGCGTAGTTGCGTTGTTTTTCCAGTCTTGTTTGAATAAAATATTGAATAAGTTCCGGGTTCCCGCCGTGGATATTGATGATGACAATTTTTGTAAAGCCGTTCCGGGCGATTTCATCACAGGTTGCTTCCAGTAAATCCCATACGATGCGCTCCGGCAGGGCGAAGGTTCCGTATTGATGCCTGGCTTCATTGATCTGCCCGTAGAAATAATCCGGAAAGACGACCGCATATTCCTGCTTGGTTGCACGGGCCGCCCATTCGCGGACCTGGATAAGGTCTGAACCAATGGGAACATGGGGTCCGTGTTTTTCCAAAATACCGATCGGCAACACGCAGGTCTGGTTGGACAAGGCCAGTGCCTTTGGCCATTCGCTGGCGGTGAGTTCATCCCAACGGCTGTGTAATTCCTGCGCTTTGGCTAATCCAGAAATCAACAAAAAAAGGAGGATCAGACCCAGGTTGATTTTATATTTATTTTCCATATTCACTGATTTTAATGCTTATTAAATCCGGTTTTAATTTATTGTCTTAAGCCACCAGTCCCCAACCATGTTATGAGGAGGCTTTTATCTGGTTTCTTTCTAAAAACTTTTCCCGGATGATCTTTTGCACCGGCACCCCCCGGATTTTGCTTTCGAGCCATGAAATAATATCAAGATAAACGAATGCCCTGGTTTCAAAACGATTCTTCTCATAGTTTTTAAGCCGATCGAGCAGGTCCGAAAATTCCCCCTGCAGCTCTTTGGGTCCTCTTTGAAAAGACTTTTTAAGGAATCTGAAAATTTCTTCTTCTACCTTGCTGAGGTTTTGCATTTTGGCCATGAAACGGTACACGGATTTGATCAGGTATTCCAGTAAATCTTCATTACCGAGTTCGTAGTGTGCAATCAGATGAAGGAGCCGGGAATAACATTGCAGATCGGTACGCAAATCCATCCTCCAGTTGATGATCTTATTGAGGTATTTAATGGTATTTTCGAAATCTCCACTGCCAAAATAAAGACTGGCAAATTTGTAATAGAAGATCAGGATCCGGTGGCGGTCCAAATAGATTTCATACTCCTTAAGCTTTTCCTCTATATAGGGAACCAATGCCAGTCCTTCGGAAAAACTTCCATCAATAAAATGCTGGTTGATCTTGGCAATATGCAGGTAAACAAAAGTTTGAATGCGGTTGTTGTCGTTTTCCCGAACCACATCAGATTCGAAAAAAATTTCAAATCGCTCCAGTGTCTCCAGAAATTTCGGATAGTTCAACAGGTCAAAGTGAGCACCCAGCAGATTGTGCATACCCTTGATATAATGCCCTGTCTCGATACCCACCATGGCGGGCTCCTTATCGAACAGATCTACCCATCGATGGGTATACCGGTAATAGGACAGAAAATCCTGGCCGATAAATGCAAACCAGCTGTAACATTGATACAAATACAGGTTTTCATAAAACGCCCCGGAAGCAGGTTTTTCGGCAGGCAGGCGGGATTCAAAAAATTCTTTGACTGCAATTTCATCTTTTTCATTTCTTGCCACGCCATGTTGGATGTACCAACTGTATAGCTGCAAGGACAAACTAGATAGGCTGCCGCTGAGCTGGAGTTGTCGGTTTATGGCCGTCATTTCGTCTGCCAGTTTCAGGGCCCTGTCCTGCATACTGCGGGTAATATGAAGGGCTTCGATTTTCTGTTCGAAAAAAAGCGTCTCGAGCACATAACTGTACTGGTGATATGCCCGGGCATATTCCTTGATTCGGTCAAGGACTTTGAGACTTTGCAGATAAAGTCCCTGGTTATAAAGGATTTCTGCATAATCCAGTTGTTCATGCAACTGTATAACGATATCACTTTCACCCCGGATAAGGCGTAAACTGGCCAGGATCTGCTTGTTCAGGTGGGCTTTGACATTCGACAATTGCTGCTTGGAAAGTCGCTTGTTCTTTTCGAGCAATTCTACCTCATCATAAGTGTCCATTTTGTCCAGGGCATCGAACAAATAAATGATTTTGAGGTCTTCGGAAGCGGTATTTCGCTTTACATAGAGCTTGAAATTCCGTTTCTCGGACTTTTTAAGCGATTTAACGAGTTGAAAAAGCGTGTCGGAGGAACGGTTGGGCATCGTAATTTGATTCGTCTAAATTAAGGACTGGCGCGGGTTTCAGCCATCAAAACACCATTTTTGGAGCGTAAATCGAACCTGAAATTGATTTGTGCGCCGAGCCAAACAAAAATACCTTCGAAACAACTCATTTCCCAAAACGATATGAAATCCGAAAAAATCTTCATTTTTGACACCACCCTGCGAGACGGGGAGCAGGTTCCAGGCTGTAAACTGAATACCAAAGAAAAGCTGGAGCTGGCTCTTGAACTGGAGAATCTGGGAGTGGATATCATTGAAGCTGGTTTTCCGGTTTCCAGTCCGGGTGATTTTCATTCGGTGGAAGAAATCTCAAAAGTCATCAGAAATGCCAGTGTCTGCGCCTTGAGCCGGGCAGTCAAAGAAGATATCGAAGTAGCCGGTCGGGCACTAAAGAAAGCGAAACACCCCAGAATCCATACTGGAATCGGAACTTCTGACTTGCATATCAAATCCAAATTCAACTCCAATCGAGAAGATATCATTGAAAGAGCAGTGCAGGCCGTCAAAATGGCCAAAAATATGGTGGAGGATGTGGAGTTTTATGCAGAAGATGCCGGCCGCACCGAAAATGCCTATCTGGCCCGGGTAATAGAAGCGGTAATCCACGCTGGCGCCACGGTCGTGAATATCCCCGATACCACCGGATACTGCCTACCCCATCAATACGGTGAAAAGATCGCCTACCTGGTCAAACATGTGCCCAACATAGACAAAGCCATTATTTCCTGTCATTGTCACAACGACCTGGGTTTGGCCACAGCCAATTCCATTGCAGGCATTATCGCCGGTGCACGCCAGATTGAATGCACCCTGAACGGCCTGGGGGAACGAGCCGGCAATACCGCCCTGGAAGAAGTGGTCATGATCATTCGTCAGCATGCTGACCTGGGCTTTACGACCGGTATCCATACAAAATCACTCAATCCAATGAGCCGGATGGTCGCTGAGACCATGCGTATGCAGGTACAACCCAACAAGGCCATTGTGGGCGCCAATGCCTTCTCCCATTCATCGGGTATTCACCAGGACGGATTCCTAAAAGACGCACAAACCTATGAAATCATCAATCCGGAAGAAGTGGGCGCCGACGGCTCCAAGATCGTCTTGACAGCACGCAGTGGCCGTAGTGCGCTTGCCCATCGTTTCCGGATAATCGGCTATGATTTTACCCGCAACGAAATTGATGCTTTGTATACTGAATTCCTTGTTTTGGCAGATACCAAAAAAGAGGTGGGTGAGGAAGACTTACATCAGCTGGCCAAAATCACGGTTACGGCCTGAAAAAAAGCCATCAGCTCCCGCATCCCTTTTTAACGAATCGTGACAAAAAAAATATCATGGATCCAAAAACACTCTTCGAAAAAATTTGGGACACCCACGTGGTAAAAACCATCGAGGAAGGGCCCTCTGTTTTATACATTGACAAACATCTCATTCACGAAGTAACCAGTCCGCAAGCTTTCCGGGGACTGGAGGAAAGGGGGCTACCGGTATTTCGTCCATATCAGATCGTCGCCACGGCCGACCACAATGTTCCGACAGAGAACCAACATCTTCCGATCAAAGAAGCACTCTCAAGGCTTCAAGTGGAAACACTCGATAAGAACTGTAAAAAATTTGGAATTGAACTTTATGGTCTGGGGCATCCCTACCAGGGCATTGTGCATGTGATCGGCCCGGAACTGGGCATTACTCAACCGGGCATGACGATTGTTTGTGGTGACAGCCATACATCTACTCATGGTGCCTTTGGAACCATCGCCTTTGGGATCGGAACCAGCGAGGTCGAGATGGTCATGGCCACGCAATGCCTGATGGCTACCCGGCCAAAACTCATGCGCATCAATGTCGAAGGCAAGCTCAATGCGGGCGTCCTTTCCAAAGACATTATACTCTATATCATATCTAAAATATCCGCCAGCGGCGCTACGGGATATGCCGTAGAATATGCCGGCTCCGCCATCCGGGCCCTTTCCATGGAAGGCAGGATGACCATCTGCAATATGAGTATTGAAATGGGTGCCCGTTGCGGAATGATCGCACCGGACGAAACCACTTTTGCTTATATGAAGGGCCGAAAATTTGCGCCCCAGGGAGAAGCCTGGGATCGGTCGATGGCCCAATGGAAAACGCTTTATACAGATCGGGGAGCTGAATTTGATGCTGAATTAAATATCGATGCAGCGCAGATTGAGCCCATGATTACGTACGGAACCAATCCCGGAATGGGTATTGGTATCTCCGGCCATGTACCCAACCTGAGAGATATAGAAGAAAAAGAGAAGACGTCGTTTGAAAAATCGCTGTCCTATATGGGCCTGGAACCGGGGATGGGCATCAAAGGTAAAAAAGTGGATTATGTTTTTATAGGCAGTTGCACCAACAGCCGCATCGAAGATCTTCGGCTGGTGGCTTCTTTTGTAAAGGGGAAACAAAAAGCCAAAGACGTGCAGGTATGGATCGTTCCAGGCAGCAAACAAGTGGAACAACAAGCGCACCTGGAGGGCATTGACAGGATTTTTGAAGAAGCGGGTTTTATCCTTCGTCAACCCGGATGTTCAGCCTGTCTGGGGATGAATGAGGATAAAATTCCCGCCGGGAAATATTGCATTTCTACCAGCAATCGGAATTTCGAAGGAAGACAGGGACCCAACGCAAGGACTTTTCTGACCAGCCCCTTAACGGCGGCTGCGGCAGCGATCACCGGTAGGGTCTCGGACGTAAGGGAACTGATATAACCTGTCAATGGAGTTGAAAGAGAGACAACATTAAAAATCGCAATTTGAAAGAAATGGAAGGGTACTTGAATCTTCCATTTTACCAACGCACAAACGATGAAAGCAATTAATAAAGTCACCAGTTCAGCTGTTCCGGTTAATATCGAAAACATCGATACCGATCAAATCATCCCTGCCCGCTTTCTAAAATCTACAAATCGGGAGGGTTTTGGAAAAAATCTTTTCCGCGACTGGCGTTATGAAAATGACGATCCATCCAGGCCCAGGACAGATTTCCCTCTCAATCAAAACCGGTATACGGGAAAGATTTTAGTAGCCGGTAAAAATTTCGGTTGTGGCTCTTCCAGAGAACATGCAGCCTGGGCTATTAAAGACTATGGTTTTGATGTGGTTGTCAGTAGTTTTTTTGCCGACATATTCAAAAACAATGCCCTGAACAATTTTTGTTTGCCAGTAACAGTCAGCGAAGAATTCCTGAAAGAGTTATTTGAAGCCATTGATCGTAAGCCCTCTACGCTTGTCACGGTTGATTTGGAAAATCAAACCATCCACTTCGAAGGCCGTGACGTAGCCGTTAAGGAAAAATTTGATATCAGTCATTATAAAAAAACTTGTCTGCTCAACGGATTTGACGACATCGACTATCTGCTGAATATGAAAGAAGAAATTACAGCATTCGAAAACAAAACCCTCACCCACCCCAGTGCTTTATGAAAAAAAACATTTTTGTAATTGAAGGAGACGGTATCGGACCGGAAGTCACCCGACAGTCTGTCAAAGTGCTCAACGCAGTGGCAGAATGTTTTCACCATGAATTCCATTATCGTTACGGCCTGATGGGAGCGGCCGCGATCGATAAAACCGGAGATCCACTACCGGATGAAACCGTCGAACTGGCCATGAAAAGTGATGCCATCCTTTTTGGCGCCATCGGCCATCCCAAATATGACAATGATCCAACCGCCAAAGTACGCCCCGAGCAGGGACTGTTGAAACTCAGGAAATCTTTGCAGTTGTTTGCCAATATCCGGCCCATCAGCACCTATCCCTCCCTGCACCATTTGTCGCCTTTAAAAACAAAAAATATCGAGGGCGTTGATTTTATCATCTACCGGGAATTGACCGGAGGAATTTATTTCGGGAAAAAACAAACCAATACCGAGCAGACCCTGGCTTCCGATGAGTGTACCTATAGTAAGGAAGAAATTGAGCGGATCGCACACCTCGCATTCAAGCAGGCTTCCCTGCGCAGGAAAAAACTAACCCTGGTCGACAAGGCCAATGTGCTGGAAACCTCCAGACTCTGGCGCAAATGGGTACAGCAAATCGCCAAGGAATATCCGCAGGTCACCCTTGATTTCCTCTTTGTAGACAATGCCGCCATGCAGATCATCGTCAATCCAAAACAATTTGATGTGATCCTCACCGAGAATATGTTTGGGGATATTCTCTCCGATGAAGCCAGTGTAATCAGCGGCTCTCTGGGATTACTTCCTTCGGCTTCTGTCGGAAATGGACCGGCCTTGTTCGAACCCATCCACGGATCCTACCCCCAGGCGGCCGGAAAGGACATTGCCAATCCCCTGGGATCGGTTTTGTCGGCTGCGATGATGCTGGATCATTTTGATTTGCATAAGGAAGCCGGACTGGTAAGGGAAGCGGTGGAATGGACCTTGGTCAATGGATTTGTTACCAAAGACATCGATCCGGTGAACTTTTATTTCACCACCACCATTGGGGAACTCATCAGTGATTACCTGGTTGGTAAAATTTCCGGTGCAGAACTCAATCAGGAAAATATTGCCCTGAGGAAGTCAACCATCATTTAGTTCTTTGTATTATAATTCGCGGTTCGTATATTCGCATTCAACGCCTCTCTATGTTGAAAAGCAGTATATATAATATTCTTCTGATTACCCCTCTGGTGGTTGTCATTATTATTATTGTGCTGGTTGTCCCCGGAGGCGTCTGATCGTACATCTAACATCATTACATCGACCCGCCTCCAAAAAGAAGGCGGGTTTTTTTTTAAATACTTATGACAGAACTCAACAAATATTCAAAGACTTTAACCCAGGATGAAACGCAGCCGGGTGCCCAGGCCATGTATTATGCGATCGGATTTTCTGAAGCCGATTTCAAGAAGGCCCAGGTGGGTATTGCCAGTATGGGATGGGATGGCAATCCCTGCAATATGCACTTGAACGACCTGGCAAAATCAGTAAAAGCCAGCGTCAATAAAACAGATTTACTGGGTCTGGTTTTTCACACCATCGGTGTGAGTGACGGAATCAGTATGGGAACCGATGGAATGCGGTTTTCACTGGTGAGCCGAGATATCATCGCCGACAGCATTGAAACACAGGCGGGCGCGCAATACTATGATGCCATCATCACCATTCCGGGTTGCGACAAAAATATGCCTGGTTCCATTATGGCCATGGGCAGACTGAACCGACCGGGTATCATGTTATATGGAGGTACCATTGCGCCCGGCCACTATAAGGGTCAGGACCTGAATATAGTTTCCAATTTTGAAGCCCTCGGTCAAAAAATTGCCGGCCATATGACGGAAGAAGATTTTAAAGCCATCGTTCGCCACAGTTGTCCGGGTGCCGGGGCTTGTGGTGGCATGTATACGGCCAATACCATGGCCAGTGCCATAGAAGCCATGGGCATGAGTCTTCCCTATTCGTCCTCCAATCCTGCTTTGAGCGAAGACAAACAAAAAGAATGTGAAGCAATCGGAGAGGCCGTGAAATTATTGCTTCAGAAAGATATCAAACCACGCGACATCATGACGCGCAAAGCGTTCGAGAATGCGATGACCGTGATCATGGTACTGGGTGGTTCCACCAACGCCGTCCTTCATTTGATCGCGATGGCCAAAAGTGTGGAAGTTCCTTTGACGCAGGACGATTTTCAAAAAATCAGCGATAAGGTTCCTATGTTGGCCGATTTTAAACCCAGCGGTAAGTATTTAATGGAAGACCTGCACCAATACGGTGGAGTACCAGCCGTCATGAAATATCTGCTGAAAAATGGTTTGCTCCACGGTGATTGTCTGACAGTCACCGGGAAAACCGTAGCAGAAAACCTCCAGAATGCGCCGGATCTTGATTTTGACAAACAGAAAGTCATCATGCCGCTGGATAAACCCCTTAAAGCAACAGGACATTTGCAGATTTTATACGGAAATCTTGCGACCGGGGGAAGCGTAGCCAAGATAACGGGTAAAGAAGGAGAACGATTTGAGGGAACGGCTCGGGTTTTTGACGGAGAACATGATCTCATAAAAGGTATACAATCTGGAAAAGTGCATGCTGGGGATGTCGTCGTGATACGGAATATCGGTCCAAAAGGTGCACCCGGTATGCCCGAAATGCTAAAACCCACAGGCGCCATCATTGGAGCCGGATTAGGCAAAACGGTCGCATTGATTACCGATGCCCGCTTCAGTGGTGGAACACACGGATTCGTGGTGGGCCATATTACACCGGAAGCTTTTGAAGGGGGATTGCTTGGTCTGGTCGAAGACAACGACATCATCGAAATTGACGCGGTCAAAAATTCCATCGTCCTAAAAGTAGCGGACGAAATTATTGAAGCAAGACGAAAGAAGTGGAAAAAGCCGGCCCCCAAAGCGACCAGGGGAGTATTGTTCAAATATGCACAGGTAGTAAAAGATGCTTCCCAAGGTTGTGTTACGGATGAAATTTGAGCAGCCCGTATTGGTGAGAAAAAAACAAAACAGGGATATTCTTTCGTATCCTTTTAACAGACATGAATTAACCAAATGATTTAATAAAAAAGGAAAAAATGCAAACGCTGGAAGTAAAAAAAGAAATTACCAAGTCAAAGCAAAAGACCCGGAAACTTTCCGGATCCGCCGCCTTACTGGAAGTATTTCTTGCAGAAAAAGTGGAAACGATATTCGGATATCCCGGAGGCGCCATCATGCCCATCTACGATGCCTTGTACGACTATCAGCAAAAAATGAATCATGTGCTGGTGCGCCACGAACAAGGAGCCATTCACGCTGCCCAGGGTTACGCACGGGTATCCGGAAAGACCGGAATCGTTTTTGCTACCAGCGGACCGGGCGCCACCAACCTGGTAACGGGTCTTGCCGACGCAATGATCGATAGCACGCCCCTGGTTTGCATAACCGGCCAGGTATATGCCCATCTGTTGGGTACCGACGCTTTTCAGGAAACCGACGTCATCAATATTACCACGCCGGTCACCAAATGGAATTATCAGATCACCGATGCCACAGAAATTCCATCGGTTCTGGCCAAAGCATTTTATATCGCGGCCAGCGGTCGACCGGGACCTGTTTTAATTGACATTACAAAAAATGCCCAAATTCAGGAATTCGAATATGAGGAATATCAGCCCAGCGAACATATCCGCAGTTACCGGCCAAAGCCGATCATCCGGAAAAAATTTGTAGAAGAAGCCGCCCGACTTATCAATGAAGCAAAAAAACCATTTGTCATTTTTGGACAAGGTGTAATACTGGGCGCAGCTGAAACAGAATTTAAAAATTTTATTGAAAAATCCGGCATTCCAGCCGCGTGGACCATTCTGGGGATGAGTGCCATCCCGACCGACCACCCGCTTGCCGTCGGCATGCTGGGTATGCATGGCAACTATGGCCCCAATGTGCTTACCAACGAATGCGATGTCCTGATTGCTGTGGGAATGCGTTTTGATGACCGGGTTACGGGCCGCCTGGATAAATATGCCAAACAGGCCAAAGTAATCCACCTGGACATCGATCCGGCAGAAATAGACAAAAATGTAAAATCGACTGTGCCGGTTTGGGGTGATTGCAAGGAAACCCTGCCCATGCTTACCCAGTTGATAGAAAAGAAGACGCATGAAGCCTGGCACCAGAAGTTCAAGGATTTTCAAAAACAGGAGGATGAAAAGTGCATTTATCCTGAAATGCACCCTGCAGACGACATTCTTTCTATGGGTGAAGTTATCGATGCGCTCAATGAATTCACCAAGGGGGATGCCATCCTGGTGACCGATGTAGGGCAACACCAAATGGTAACTTGTCGATATGCGAAATACAACCAATCCAAAAGCAATATCACTTCCGGAGGCCTGGGCACCATGGGATTTGCACTGCCCGCCGCCATCGGAGCGAAATTCGGAGCACCCAAAAGAGAAGTAATTGCCATCGCCGGGGATGGTGGATTTCAAATGACCCTTCAGGAATTGGGAACGATTATGCAAACCGAGCTGAATGTCAAGATCATCATACTGAATAATCAGTTCCTTGGTATGGTAAGGCAATGGCAGGAGCTCTTCAATGACAGAAGATATTCCTTTGTCGATATCCAGAGCCCTGATTTTGTGGAGCTAGCCAAAGCCTACCGCATCGACGGACAAAAAGTAATCTACCGGGCCGACTTAAAAAATGCCTTAAAGGAAATGCTGGAAAATGACGGCGCCTATCTATTGGAAATCATGGTAGGAAAGGAAAATAATGTTTTTCCCATGGTTCCTCAGGGATGTAGCGTAAGCGAGATCCGACTTTCCTAGCAGAGGGTTGGAACTAGGAGAATTAAATGAGGAGTATATAAATAATTATTCAATGCAAGACGCACTATTTACCGATGTACCGGTTCAATACGAGAAGATTGCGGATGCAACCACCCGGTTGTCCTTCCAAATGAATTCTGATTTATATACCGGCAGTCTTTTAAAAACCCTGGTGGCATCCAAACATTCCGGTAGATTCCTGGAATTGGGCACTGGAGGTGGGCTGGCTACTTCTTGGATATTGGAGGGCATGGACAACGATTCAGTGCTTACGACAATAGAAAACAATTCCGCCCTCTTGGAAATAGCGCAGGCGATGCTGGCTGACCAGCGAGTAGAATTTGTATTGACCGATGGATATGAATGGCTTCAAAATTATCAGGGAGAAAAATTTGATCTGATTTTTGCCGATGCTATGCCAGGGAAATATGATTTGTTTGAAGAAACTTTTTCATTGTTGAAGGCAGGGGGATTTTATATCATTGATGACATGCAGCCACAGCCCAATTGGCCTTCTGGTCATGCCGAACGGGTGGATGATTTTATAGCCATGCTGGAGAAAAGAATAGATCTGGTACTTACAAAAATGAATTGGTCGACCGGAATCATAATAGTGGTAAAAAAATAAACATTCAAAATCAAAACGTCCGGCACCTTGGTACCAGACGTTTAGTTTTCAAAATTGCAAATTATGCTCAAACAGGAATTCACGATAACGGTGTACACGGAAAATCAGATCGGACTGCTCAATCGCATCGCGATTATTTTCTCCCGAAGGAAAATTAATATCGACAGCATGAATACATCGCCTTCCGAAATTGAGGGCATTCACCGATTTACCATTGTGATCAACGAAACCGAAGAGGTCGTAAAAAAACTTTGTCGCCAGATTGAAAAACAAGTCGAAGTGCTGAAAGCTTATTATAACCGCAATGATGAAATCGTATGGCAAGAACTTGCTTTGTATAAGGTGTCTACAGACCAGATCGTTGAAAAGGTTAAGGTGGAGCGGCTTTTAAGAAAATATGGTGCACGGGCCGTTGTAATTCGCAAAGACTACACCGTATTTGAGACCACTGGCCACCGGGAGGAGACGGACGGTTTACTGGAAGCACTGGAACCTTACGGTGTCATCGAATTTGTACGAAGTGCGCGGGTTGCCATCATCAATGCCAGCAGCGGATTTCATGAGAAATTGAAGGAATTCGAACAAACTGAACCTGGCGAACTGGTCATTGAAAATGAATTTCTCGATAAACAGGATGAAGTTTTCAGCATGTAGTCCGGATCAAAACAAGAGTCAATATTTAGAATTCAAACCAACCAATAATAATTAACAATTAACAATTCAAAAAATGGCACAATTAAATTTCGGCGGAGTAGAAGAAACGGTTGTAACCCGGGAAGAATTTCCGTTATCGAAAGCCCAGCAGGTTCTTAAAGATGAAGTGATCGCTGTTATAGGATATGGTGTCCAGGGCCCAGGTCAGGCACTCAATCAAAAAGATAACGGCATCAATGTGATTGTGGGCCAGCGGAAAAATTCCAAAACCTGGGATAAAGCGGTCCGCGACGGCTTTGTGCCGGGCGTGAGTCTTTTTGAAATTGAAGAAGCGCTGGAAAAAGGAACTATCATTTGTTATCTGCTCAGTGATGCGGCTCAAATAGAATTATGGCCAACAGTAAAGAAACACCTTACCAAAGGGAAAGCGCTTTATTTTTCCCATGGATTCGGCATTACATTTAAAGAACAAACCGGCATCATACCGCCGGCAGATGTGGATGTCTTTCTGGTAGCTCCCAAAGGATCGGGCACTTCACTGAGAAGAATGTTTCTTCAGGGTCGTGGCCTGAACAGCAGTTATGCCATATTTCAGGATGCTACCGGCCGGGCCAAAGAACGGGTGATTGCCCTGGGCATCGCAGTAGGAAGCGGGTATTTGTTTGAAACAAATTTTAAAAAAGAAGTATACAGCGATCTGACTGGTGAACGCGGTACTTTGATGGGTGCTATCCAGGGAATCTTCGCTGCCCAATACCAGGTATTGCGCGACAAGGGTCACACGCCTTCGGAAGCCTTTAATGAAACGGTTGAAGAACTTACCCAGAGCCTGATGCCCCTGGTAGCAGAAAACGGAATGGATTGGATGTATGCCAACTGTTCAACCACGGCTCAACGCGGAGCCCTGGACTGGTGGAAAAAATTCCGGGATGCCACGGCTCCAGTTTTTAAGGAACTCTATGAAAGCGTTGCCTCTGGAAAAGAATCACAGCGTTCCATTGATAGCAACAGCAAGACCGACTATCGCGAAAAACTGGAGGTGGAACTAAAGGAACTGCGTGACAGTGAAATGTGGCAGGCAGGGAAAACCGTGAGAAGTCTGCGACCCGAAAACCAGGCTGCTCCTGCACCTAAATCCGAAAAGAAGCAGGTAGAAAAAGTATAAATATGGAAACAACAAAACGGGCGATCACGCTGGATGTAGCGGGGGCTGCAGAGAGGTTGAAAAAAGTAGTGATCCGCACTCCGCTGGTCTTAAATCAAACCCTTTCCAGAAGGTATCACTGCAATGTGTACTTGAAAAGGGAGGATCTCCAGGTAGTTCGGTCCTATAAAATCAGGGGAGCTTACAACATGATGAGCAGCATTGCACCAGAAATTCTAAACAAAGGGGTTGTGTGTGCCAGTGCTGGAAACCACGCTCAGGGATTTGCATATTCCTGTAAAAAACTCAATGTTAAAGGAGTGGTGTTCATGCCCATCATCACCCCGAAACAAAAAGTGGATCAAACCAGGATGTTCGGTGAAAATTACGTGGAGATCAAACTGATTGGAGATACTTTCGATGATTGCGCCGTTGCAGCAAAAAAATATACGCTCGACAATCAGCTGATCTTTATTCCTCCTTTCGAGGACCTGAAAGTGATTGAGGGTCAGGCAACGGTGGCGCTCGAGATTCTGGAAGACCTTTCGGACATCGATTTTCTCTTTGTACCGGTTGGAGGTGGTGGACTTGCCTCCGGTACGGGCACTTATTTTAAAACCTATTCACCCAAAACCCGCATCATCGGCCTGGAACCGGAAGGTGCGCCATCCATGGCAGAAGCTTTTAAAGCAGGCCACCCCGTGACACTGGAAAAAATTGACCGGTTTATCGATGGGGCCGCCGTAAAAAGAACGGGGGACCTTACTTTTTCTATCTGCCGGGAAATGCTCGACGAGCTGGACCTGGTAGCCGAGGGCCGGGTATGTACTACGATACTGAAATTGTACAATGAAGATGCCATCGTGGTAGAACCAGCTGGCGCCCTTTCCATTGCCGGGCTGGAAAAACATGCCGACGCGATCCGTGGGAAAAATGTGGTTTGTATTGTCAGTGGCAGCAACAATGATATTGACCGGATGCCGGAAATCAAGGAGCGCTCCCTACAGTACGAAGGACTAAAGCATTATTTCCTGATTCGTTTCGCGCAGCGCCCCGGAGCACTCAAAGAGTTTGTCAACAACGTACTGGGTCCCAACGACGACATCACCCGTTTTGAGTATATGCAAAAAACGGATAAGGAATCCGGACCTGCCGTAGTGGGCATAGAACTGGTTACCCGCAACGACTATGAATTGTTATTGGCCAATATGCAAAAATATCAGATCAATTTCACGGAGATAAACAAAAATGATACGCTGTTCAGCCTTCTGGTTTAAAAACGACGGGAGGAAAAGGAAGGATCAAACAAAAGGAGGGAACTCCTGTTTTATAGCGGGGTCCCGCACATTATTTTTAGAAACTGTGGTACTGGGTTGAATAATCTTAATTTCTTGAGAAAGAGGTCAGTTTTGGAGTTTTTCTTTGTAATATATCGGATTTTTTACATATTTTTAAACGAATCCCTCCTTTCCTTAGAAAAAGCGTAGAATTTCGATTGCTCGATGCCATTCACTGCTTAACCGAAATAAATGGAACAAAATCAGGGATTATACCATCCTTCTTTTGAGCGGGATGCCTGTGGCATCGGCTTTGTCGCCAACATCAAGGGCTACAAATCGCATCAGATTATCTCTGATGCGCTGACGATCCTGGAAAACATGGAGCACCGGGGTGCCTGTGGCTGTGAAAGCAATACGGGAGACGGTGCGGGAATCATGATCCAGACTCCGCATGAATTCTTTTTTGACGAATGTATCCGGCTAGGCTTTCATTTACCGGCTTATGGTAAATACGGGGTTGGAATGATTTTCTTTCCCAGGGATGTCATGCTCAAAGAGGAGTGCCGGGATATTTTTAACCGCGCAGCTGATAAACTGGGGCTCGAAGTGCTGGGCTATCGAAAGGTTCCCGTCAATCCCGATGGAATTGGTCCGACCGCTTTGTCAGTGGAGCCGGATATTGAACAGGTATTCATCGCCAGTCCCGATCACATCAGCGATCCCGAGGAATTCGAAAGGAAGCTGTTTATCCTCCGAAATTATGCCAGTCATACCATCGAGAATTCCATAAAAAAGGATCCGATCGGTTTTTACCTCGCATCGCTTTCCTATAAAACGGTTGTATACAAGGGTCAGCTCACCAGCCTCCAGGTTCGGCATTATTTTCCAGACCTCAACAACAACCGGATTGTATCGGCTTTTGGTCTGATTCACTCCCGTTTCGCTACCAATACTTTTCCTTCCTGGAAACTCGCTCAGCCATTTCGTTATATCGCGCACAATGGTGAAATCAATACGGTTCAAGGCAACCTGAACTGGCTTAAAACCAGCGAAAAAGGATTTGAATCTCCCTATTTTTCCAAGGAAGAAATGGATTTGTTACTTCCCTTGATTACGGAAGGACAATCGGATTCCGCCTGTCTGGACAATATGATCGAATTGCTCCTACTCTGTGGACGTTCTCTTCCTCATGTGATGATGATGCTCATTCCGGAAGCCTGGGATGGCAACGAACAAATGGACCCGGTAAAGAAGGCATTTTATGAATTTCATGCTTCCATCATGGAACCCTGGGATGGCCCGGCATCCATTTCTTTTACCGATGGTAAAATGATTGGCGCCACGCTGGACCGAAACGGTCTGCGTCCTTCCCGCTATTGTGTGACCACCGATGACCGGGTGATCATGGCTTCAGAAACGGGTGTGCTGCCCATTGATCAGAAGCTGATCCGGGAGAAGGGAAGATTGCAACCCGGAAAAATGTTTGTCGTCGATATGGAACAAGGAAGGATTATCAGTGATGACGAAATCAAAAACAATATTTGTTCTTCCAAGCCCTATGCAGAATGGCTGAATAAATACAAAATCCGTCTGGAGGAATTGCCCGAACCCCGGGTCGCATTTACCGAACTGCACCACGACCAGATATTTAAATACCAAAAAGCCTTTGGGTATACTACAGAAGACGTAGAGTCCATTATTACCCCGATGGCCTTGGATGGCAAAGAACCCATCGGATCCATGGGATCAGATATTCCGCTGGCGGTACTCAGTGACGAACCTCAACACCTTAGCAGTTATTTCAAACAATTATTTGCCCAAGTAACCAATCCACCGATCGATCCGATCCGCGAACGGTTGGTGATGTCGCTGGCAACCTTTGCCGGTAACAATGGAAACCTCCTGGCCGAGGACCCGCTGGCCTGCCACTGTGTGGCCCTGAAACATCCCGTACTTTCCAATCATGAACTGGAAAAAATTCGCAGCATAGATACTGGTATTTTTCAAGCAAAAACGCTTCAGCTTTATTTCAGGGCAGACGAAAAACCCGGATCCCTGCAGGCAGGAGTGGAAAGACTTTGCCGCTATGCGGTCGATGCGGCACTCGATGGTTTTGAAGTGTTGATATTGTCGGACCGAGCCATCGACTCAGACCATGCACCCATCCCCTCTTTGTTGGCAACCGCGGCCGTTCATCATCACCTGATCCGTAAAGGATTGAGGGGACAGGTGGGTATTATCGTGGAAGCGGGAGACGTGTGGGAAGTGCATCACTATGCCTGTCTGATTGGATTCGGTGCTACGGCCATCAATCCCTATCTGGCTTTTGCAACCATTCACGACGCCCACAAAACAGGTAAGCTGCAAACCAGCCTGGAGCCGGAGCAATTAAAAAAGAATTATGTAAAGGCCGTCAATGAAGGTCTCCTGAAAGTATTTTCGAAAATGGGGATCTCTACCCTGCAATCCTATCAGGGTGCACAAATATTTGAAATCATCGGCCTTAACCATACCGTGGTCGACAAATATTTTACAGGAGCGACCTCCAGAATACAAGGCATGGGACTAGATGAAATCGCCCGCGAAACCCTGGCCAAACATTTATTTGCGTTTAGCCGCAAGGATATTCCTGTAGAGCGGCTTCCCACAGGTGGTGTATATCAGTGGAAAAGGAAGGGTGAGTTTCATCTATTCAACCCCAACACCATCCACTTTCTTCAGTACTCTACCCATATGAACGATTATGCTTCGTTCAAAAAATATTCTAAGCTGGTCAATGATCAAATGGAAAAAGCTGCCACCCTGCGCAGCATGTTCCAGTTCAAACGAAACCGTCCTTCTATTCCGCTGGAAGATGTGGAACCCGAAGAAGTGATCCTGAAAAGATTTGCTACAGGCGCCATGAGTTTTGGATCCATTTCTCATGAAGCCCATTCCACCTTGGCTATTGCTATGAACCGGATTGGTGCCAAGAGCAATACCGGAGAAGGAGGAGAAGACGAATTTCGTTTCGAGACCATGGAAAATGGAGATTCCATGCGTTCAGCTATCAAACAGGTGGCTTCTGCCCGCTTTGGAGTAACCAGTTATTACCTCACCCAATCGGATGAACTGCAAATAAAAATGGCACAGGGTGCCAAACCCGGGGAAGGGGGGCAATTGCCGGGTCATAAAGTGGATGAATGGATTGGGAAAGTAAGGCATTCTACTCCAGGTGTGGGACTGATCTCTCCCCCACCCCATCACGATATTTATTCTATTGAAGACCTGGCGCAACTGATTTTCGATTTGAAGAATGCGAATCGCGCTGCACGCATCAATGTAAAATTGGTATCCAAAGCAGGTGTGGGAACCATCGCGGCGGGTGTTGCCAAGGCTAAATCGGATGTAATCCTTATATCAGGTCACGATGGAGGAACCGGTGCTTCACCGATCAGCTCCATTCGTCATACCGGATTACCCTGGGAACTGGGACTGGCAGAATCGCATCAAACCCTTGTCAAGAATAAATTGCGCAGTCGGGTGGTCCTTCAAACCGATGGACAACTAAAAACCGGCCGCGATATCGCCATCGCTACTTTACTGGGTGCAGAAGAGTGGGGAGTGGCTTCAGCTGCCTTGGTGGTGGAAGGTTGTATCATGATGCGCAAGTGTCATATGAATACCTGTCCGGTGGGGGTTGCCACCCAGGATCCTGAATTGAGAAAGCGTTTCACTGGAAACGCCGATCATGTGGTAAATCTTTTTAAATTCCTGACACGAGAATTGCGGGAGATCATGGCAGAACTTGGATTTCGAACCATTGATGAAATGGTTGGCCAGGTGGAATGCCTTGAAATCAATGACAACGGCAAACACTGGAAAACCAAAAAATTAAATCTTTCTCCCATTTTATTTAAGGAACCCACATCCATGTATACGGGTATTCATCATATGGAAGACCAGGATCATGGCCTCTCCGAAGTACTCGACTGGAAATTACTGGCAGCCGCTAAACCTGCATTGGAGAAAGGTCAGAAAATTTCTGCCTCTTTCACCGTGAAAAATACGGACCGCACCATAGGCACATTGCTTTCCAACGAAATATCCAAAATCTTTAAGTCCAAGGGATTGCCTTCTGATACTTTGCATTTCAAATTAACCGGTACCGCTGGTCAAAGTTTTGGCGCTTTTAATACCCATGGGGTAACGCTGGAACTGGAAGGAGATGCCAATGACTATTTCGGAAAAGGACTCTCCGGCGCGAGGCTGATAGTTTATCCTGCCCATGATGCTGGATTTGTACCGGAAGAAAATTTCATCATCGGAAACGTCGCATTTTATGGTGCCACATCAGGTGAAGCGTTTATCCGAGGCAAGGCCGGAGAACGCTTTGCTGTCCGCAATTCCGGCGCTAACGCAGTGGTGGAAGGTATCGGTGACCATGGGTGTGAATATATGACGGGTGGAAGAGTGGTGATCCTCGGCTCTACCGGAAGGAATTTTGCGGCAGGAATGAGCGGAGGTATCGCTTATGTCTATGACGTGGAGGGACGATTTTCATCGCTTTGTAATATGGAAATGATTGATTTGGACCCTGTGGATGAGGATGACGCCCGGGAAATGAAAGAAATGATTACCCGGCATTATGCTTATACCGGAAGTTCTGTAGCAAAATTCGTATTGGATGATTTTGAAAACCAGTTGAGAAATTTTATCAAAGTATTTCCGAAGGATTTCAAAAAAGTATTGTCGGAAAAGAAAGCCCCTGTCGGCATTAATTCCTGATTCATTAAATTAAGATCAAAGCAATGGGTAAACCAACTGGGTTCCTGGAATTTAAACGTGAGCTGCCTTCCAAGCGTCCTTCGCAGGAGAGAAGGAAGGATTATAAGGAATTTGTAAACCTCTATGAACCCGAACAACTAAACAAACAGGCTGCGCGATGCATGAATTGTGGTATACCTTTCTGTCACCACGGATGTCCCCTTGGCAATGTAATTCCGGAATTCAATGATGCGATCTACAGAAAAGCCTGGCAAGATGCATATGATATCCTGATTACCACCAACAATTTTCCCGAATTTACTGGAAGGATTTGTCCTGCGCCTTGTGAAAGCAGTTGCGTGCTGGGTATCAATCAGCCAGCCGTTGCGATTGAAGAAATTGAAAAACACATTATTGAAATTGCTTTCGAAAAAGGATTTGTAAAAGCGAAACAACCCAATATACGCACCGGTAAAAAAATTGCCGTCGTGGGCTCAGGGCCAGCCGGACTTGCGGCGGCGGCCCAGCTGAATTCCGCCGGTCATACGGTTACTGTTTTTGAAAGAGATGATGCTCCTGGCGGTTTGCTACGTTATGGAATACCGGACTTCAAATTGGAAAAATGGATTGTAGACCGCAGAATTGCGTTGATGGAGCAGGAAGGAATCGTTTTCCGCTGCAATACCTATGTGGGCGTGGATCTGGGCGTCAATGAGCTGATGCGGGATTTTCAGGCCATTGTGCTGAGTGGTGGATCTACCATTCCCCGTGACCTATCCGTTCCAGGCAGGGATCTGAAGGGGATATATTTCGCAATGGATTTTCTAAAACAGCAAAACCAACGGGTGCGCGGCGTTCCGGTGGAAGGCAAGGATATTTTCGCCACCGGGAAAAATGTTATCGTCATCGGCGGAGGGGATACCGGAAGTGATTGTGTGGGAACTTCCAACCGCCAGGAAGCTAAACAGATTACTCAATTTGAATTGTTGCCGCAGCCGCCCAAAGAAAGAACAGCATATATGCCCTGGCCAACCTATCCCATGATTTTAAAAACGACTTCTTCCCATGAAGAAGGATGTGAAAGACAATGGGCCATGGCGACCAAGGAATTCATCGGAGATGGAAACGGCAATCTGAAAGCTTTGAAGATTGTACAATTGGAATGGAAACTATCCGACGACGGACGGCCGGCAAGATTTGTGGAAGTACCAGGTACAGAACAAGTAATTGACTGTGAGTTGGCTTTGCTGGCTATGGGATTTGTCCACCCTCAGCATGAAGGATTGGTCAATGACCTGAGTGTGGAACTCGATGAACGGGGTAATGTCCGGGCCGCAGAAAAATCTTATCAGACCAATGTCGAAAAAATTTTTGCTGCAGGCGATATCCGTCGCGGACAATCACTGGTCGTCTGGGCGATCAGCGAAGGCCGGGAATGCGCACGCAAAGTGGATGAATTCCTGATGGGATCTTCTTTGCTGGAAACAAAAGATCATTCCCTGATTGGAACGGCCTGCTAGCCTTGCCGTTTGCTCTGTGAAGGCGATGGGCTTGCCGTTTTTTAAGGCTAATTTTAGTTCGCGGGCAGTCATGCACTTAAATCAGCGTTTTAAGTCTTAATTTGGACTACCAACCCCAACTTTTGTCACAACAGATTTACGCCAAACCATTTTACATTTTTTTCCTGGTAATCCCTTCCGGCATCAGCATCGGTTTTGTTTCTGTAACCCTGCCTTATATCCTCACCCATCACGGTTTTTCTGTGGCCAGCGCCGCGGCAATCGTGGCGATAGGGGCTTCTGCCAATCTCTGGCGCTTTTTATGGGGTCCAGTCGCTGATCTAACCTTAAGTCTTAAAAAATGGTTTTGGATCGGCATCTTGTCTACGGCAGCTACGCTCCTGCTTCTTTGTTATATTCCACTCACTGCCCAAGGAAAAATATTTCTGACTGTCATCGTGTTTTTGTCACAGGTAGCCGCCACACTCATCATGCTGCCTGTCGCTAGTTTTATGGCCAACCGGATAGAATTAAAAAAGAAAGGCCAGGCCTCCGGATGGTACCAGGCGGGTAATCTCGGAGGCATGGGGGTGGGGGGTGGTGCGGGTCTTTGGCTTGCCAGTCACTACAATATCGCAGTCGCCGGATGGATACTCACCGTTTGTTCCCTGTTGTTTGCCCTTTTCGTTTTCCGCATAAAAGACGTCCATCCGGACAAGAACAAAAAGCTGAAATTTGAACTGGTCGGTTTGGGCCGGGACATCCTTTTCATGCTTCGGGTACCGCTGACACTTTTTGCCGTTATCCTGGTCTGTCTACCCATCGGATCCGGTTCGCTGGGTAATGTATGGTCCTCCATTGCTGATGATTGGAAAGCCAGTGCCGATACCGTCGCCCTGGTAACGGGCGTGATCAGTGGTTTGATCAGTGCCATCGGCTGTGTGGCAGGCGGTTTTCTCGCTGACCGATGGGGACCCTGGGTGGCCTATCTGGGTTTCGGATTGCTCTATGCCGGGGTCATTATTGCCATGGCGTCATATCCTATGGTTCCCTTGGTATATATTACGGGTGTGCTTGTTTATGCGTTTTGTATGGGTCTTTGTTATGCGGCTTTTTCGGCAGTTTTACTTTTTGCGATTGGTAAAAAAAATGCGGCCACCAAATATTCGCTGCTGGCCTCTTTGGGAAACCTCCCGGTAGTGTATATGACCACATTTGACGGCTGGGCACATGATAAATTCAATAGCCGGTATATGATGATGGCCGAATCTTTCATTGCCATTGGCTGCATCCTGCTCAGTGCGATCGCCCTGAAACGGATGCACCGCAAAAATCTGCTTTTGCAGCGTATTGAGTAAATCAATATATTTTTGCGTTGTTCCGGCAATTTGACCAGTCAATTATTTTTTCTTTCACAATAGCTTGTTTTTCATATGGGAGCATTTAAATCTATTTCGAGAAAAAAATTCATCGCAACTTTTCCTTTTTTTGCCGCACTTCCTCAAATCAGCCGTTTATCATTCAGCCAGGTTCCCAAAAAATTATCTTTTTCAACCCTTGGATGCCCGGACTGGTCTTTTGATAAAATCATCGATTTCGCCAGGGACAATGGATACATGGGCATCGAAGTTCGGGGTATTATGCGGGAGATGGACCTAACCAAGGTGCCGGAATTTTCCAGTCCCGATGCCATTACGCTCAGCTTGAAAAAAATGAGTGAGCGGAATCTTTTTTTTGTCGATCTCGGTTCCAGCGCAGCCATGCATTTACCTGTTGGCGACGAGCGAACAAAAAATCTGGAAGAGGCCAAACGTTTTATTGATCTGGCCCAAAAGCTGTACTGCCCCTTTATACGCGTTTTCCCCAATCAATTGCCCAAGGATCGAGACCGCCAGGAATCTCTAAAACTGATAATAGATGGACTTCGGGAATTGGGCGAATATGCTTCCAAGACCAACGTATCGGTTCTGTTAGAATCTCACGGAGAACTGATTTACAAAAAAGATTTGCTTACGGTTATGGAAGGGGCAGCCCATCCCCATGTTGGCATGGTATGGGATATCTGCAACATGTGGATCGCCACCAAAGAGCCGCCGGACGAAGTATATGCGGCATTAAAGCCTTATATCCGGCATACCCATATCAAGGATCTGAAAATAATAGACGGGAAAGAGGAATATGTGCTGCTGGGCACAGGCATCGTACCGATTTTCCAGGCCATTGACCTATTGTATAAAAATGCTTATCCAGGATATTATAGTTTTGAATGGGAGAAACTTTGGCATCCCGAGATCTTGGATCCGAAAATTGCATTGGCAGATTATCCGGTTGCGATGAGAAAGCATTTTGAAAAGATGAAATCGTAAAGAGAGGCCAATTGAGGATTGATTAATTAAAAATAATCTTTCATTAAATCAGTCACCCATTCGGGTTGCCGGATGTCTTTTTTCTCCCTGAATTCTTTGTATACTGGTTTGATATCCAATATCGGGGTTCCGTCAATGGCATCGAGCATTTTTACCCCGATCGTTCTGCCTTGGTGCCATATTAATTCAACTGTACAAAGACCGATCTTGTTTGGCCTGTCTTTATTTCTCTGGGCAAAAATGCCCACCTGTGGGTAGACCGGATTTCCCCTCGGCTTGCGAGAGAGTGGCATATTATCATCCGGTACTTTATCAAAGTAGTAAATGATTTCTAGGTGTGAAAAACTGGAAATCTCAAGTAACACCGATTCTGACATTTCATCATCCAAAACTATTTCCGAGATAATATCACCCCAGTGATCATCTTGTGGTTTTATTCGGCTGTTTTTTACCCATGCCAGGGGCGTTAGTCTTATTTCCATCATTGAAACTAAAAGAAAAAGAGGAGAAAAAATATGGCGACTGAAAACTGTTGAGTTTTGCAAAGCGCACACTGAGACGAACACAAAAAAAAAGCCCCGTCTAATAAAAGACAGGGCTTCAATAAATATGGCAGCTACCTACTCTCCCGCATTGTGGTGCAGTACCATCGGCCATAAGGGGCTTAACTTCTCTGTTCGGAATGGGAAGAGGTGAACACCCTTGGAAAAACCACCATAAAAAGTTAAACGCATTCCGGCATGGCAAAAAGCCAAAACCAGCGCGTAAGACAATTACATATTGGGAGTTGTAATAGGAATATTATTAATATTCTTTTTATCTAATGTCGAAACAGAAAATAAAAAAAATTAAAGCATACGGGCAATTAGTACTACTCGGCTTTACTGTTACCAGTTTTATACCTGTAGCCTATCAACGTCATAGTCTTTGACGACCCTTAAAAGAAAACTCATCTCGTGGTAGGTTTCACGCTTAGATGCTTTCAGCGTTTATCCTGTCCGTACATAGCTACTCGGCACTGCACCTGGCGGCACAACCGATACACCAGCGGTACGTACGACCCGGTCCTCTCGTACTAAGGTCATGTCCACTCAATTTTCTTACGCCCATCACAGATAGGGACCGAACTGTCTTGCGACGTTCTGAACCCAGTTCACGTGCCACTTTAATCGGCGAACAGCCGAACCCTTGGGACCTTCTCCAGCCCCAGGATGTGACGAACCGACATCGAGGTGCCAAACCTCCCCGTCGATATGAGCTCTTGGGGGAGATCAGCCTGTTATCCCCGGAGTACCTTTTATCCTTTGAGCGACGGCCCTTCCATACAGAACCGCCGGATCACTTTAGCCAGCTTTCGCTCCTGCTCGACATGTATGTCTCACAGTCAAGCACCCTTATACTAATGCGCTCTTCGTACGATTACCAACCGTACTGAGGGTACCTTTGCAAGCCTCCGTTACACTTTAGGAGGCGACCACCCCAGTCAAACTACCCACCATGCACTGTTTCCCGCGAGGGATTAGATTCTAAATCAAAGAAGGTTGGTATTTCACCGACTGCTCCACCTCACCTGGCGGCAAGGCTTCATAGCATCCCAACTATTCTACACATCCGTAATTCAAAATCAATGCAAAGTTGTAGTGAAGGTTCACGGGGTCTTTCCGTCCCGTGACGGGTAACCGGCATCTTCACCGATACTACAATTTCACCGGGCTCGTGGAGGAGACAGTGTTCAACTCATTAGACCATTCGTGCAGGTCGGAACTTACCCGACAAGGAATTTCGCTCACGTTTGTTACTTTCCCAACTTCATTGGAAAGGAATGGTAATTTCTCCCATTCTCTGCATGTCTCCATGCAGGTCGGACTTTATCTTAATTTGTTTCTTAACAAATTCCGAACGTAAAGTCTCTGAGGGTTTTCTGATTTGCATCAGAATCTTCCCTGCGGATTGTCCCCGTGTCCTTTGCATTTTTACTGCTTGTCTCGAAACAAACGAGTAGCAAAGGCTGTATGAGGAGTTTCCCGCATATAGTTCAGTTTTACTAAGGCTAGCGATGAAGTTAACCTTAGGACCGTTATAGTTACGGCCGCCGTTTACTGGGGCTTCAGTCAGAAGCTTTGGCTTGCGCCGAACATCCTTCCTTAACCTTCCAGCACCGGGCAGGTATCAGGCTCTATACGTCATCTTACGATTTTGCAGGGCCCTGTGTTTTTGTTAAACAGTTGGTTGAACCATTTTGCTGAGGCCCACCGAAGTGGGCATGCTTTATCCCGAAGTTACAGCATCAATTTGCCGAGTTCCTTCTCCACGGCTCACCCGAGCGCCTTAGAATATTCTTCTCGTCCACCTGTGTCGGTTTGCGGTACTGGCTGCTTTAACCTAACCTTAGAGGTTTTTCTTGGCGGCTATTAGCACTCTCAATCAGGCCGAAGCCCTCATATACTTTCGTATTTCGTCAAGTTCTACGGATTTGCCGGTAAAACCTATAACTACATACTTAAACGGGGAATTCCGTTTCCCTCGTGAGTGGGTCACTTCCGCGTCACCCCATCGAAATTAAAGCAGGTACTGGAATATTAACCAGTTTGCCATCATCTACCCCTTTCGGGTTTGACTAAGGACCAGACTAACCCTGATCCGATTAACGTTGATCAGGAAACCTTGGACTTACGGCGATAGAGTTTTTCACTCTATTTATCGTTACTTATACCTACATTTTCGTTTCTGAACGCTCCAGCATGCGTCGCCGCACACCTTCACTGCAGATCAGAATGCTCCCCTACCGATCATCCACGTAGTGGCGATCTTAGAACTTCGGTTCACAGTTTGATGCCCGATTATTTTCCGTGCCTGAACCCTCGACCAGTGAGCTGTTACGCACTCTTTAAATGAGTGGCTGCTTCCAAGCCAACATCCTGGCTGTTATAGGATTCAAACTTCGTTTGATCAACTTAACTGTGTATTAGGGACCTTAGTTGCTAATCTGGGTTATTTCCCTCTCGGCCACGGACCTTAGCGCCCGCAGCCTCACTGCCGCAGATATTTATTAGCATTCGGAGTTTGTCAGGGTTTGGTAGGCGGTGAAGCCCCCTAGCCCAATCAGTAGCTCTACCTCTAATAAACTTCTATATGCGACGCTGTTCCTAAAAACATTTCGGGGAGAACGAGCTATCTCTCAGTTTGATTGGCCTTTCACCCCTATCCACAGGTCATCCCATAGCTTTTCAACGCTAATGAGTTCGGTCCTCCATTCCGTGTTACCGGAACTTCAACCTGCCCATGGATAGATCACAAAGTTTCGCGTCTGCCCCCACTGACTAGTCGCCCTATTTGGACTCGCTTTCGCTACGGCTCCGTTACTAAAGAACTTAACCTTGCCAGTGAGGAGCAACTCGTAGGTTCATTATGCAAAAGGCACGCTGTCATCCGTGTATTGCTACAGGACTCCAACCGCTTGTAGGCGTACGGTTTCAGGTACTATTTCACTCCCCTATTCGGGGTGCTTTTCACCTTTCCCTTACGGTACTGGTTCACTATCGGTCTCTGAGGAGTATTTAGCCTTACCGGATGGTGCCGGCAGATTCAGGCAGGATTTCTCCGGTCCCGCCTTACTCAGGATACCGCTCGTCCCTGTCAATTTGTGCTTACGGGGCTATCACCCGCTATGGCTTAGCTTTCCAGAAAATTCAGCTTGATGACAGTTTCTAAATGCGGTCCTACAACCCCCGGGCAGCACGCTGC
>JABDAN010000008.1:0-35000 GCA_013289175.1 Bacteroidota bacterium | reverse complement strand
TTGTACATAACGGAGGAATCATTCACCACGCCGGCCATTAACCTGGAAAAACCATCCTGTCTTTTGACGCCCTGATCCAGTATACGACTGCTGTCGAGTTCCTTAACCGGGTGGATCGTCTCTTTGGTTTGCCAATTAAACAATACCCAGTCCGCATCACTTCCCTTCAACTGGAACCCCAGGTCCCGCTGATGGACCATGACTGGAAATATCCAAGGCCCTGTATTCTTTTTAGGAAAAAGCACTTCCAACCGGTACAGGCTGTCCTTTAAATGAGATAAGGTCAGGTGACCGGCTGATGAAGAGGGAAAGAATTGGTCGCCCAGTCTAACCGTAAAAGGTTGCTTGTTTTCTGTTTCCAATAAAATCAAATAACCCGTTTGCTGCGCACGAACAGTAAGCGACATACAGGTAAGCAGAAAAACTATAAAACCGTTCATCCTAAAAAGACCAGGCTTTTGCATTATTTTATATTTCTTGCCAAATCATTTGAGACTAGCTTTGCCGGATTCAAAACCCAATATGCGAATGAAACGACTTCTGATCCTTTTGTTATCTTTTATTTTGTTCTTTTACGTTCAAGGCCAGGATACCACCGCCACCACAAACCAGGACTCCGCCCTCCTCATTTACCGCTCTGCCTTTCCTCACATCAACGATTTGGTTCATACCAAACTCGATGTACACTTTGACTATGAGAAATCATATTTGTACGGAAAAGCCTGGATAACACTTAAACCCCATTTTTATGCCACCGATTCCCTTTCGCTGGACGCCAAAGGGATGGATATTAAGGAGGTTTCCATGCTCAAAGGGAATCAGCGCAGCCCGCTGAAATATAACTATGATGGTTCCACGCTGAGTATACACCTCGATAAAACGTATCGCAGTGCAGAAAATTACACCATTTATATAGATTATACATCCAAACCCAATGAGTTAAAGGTCCAGGGCAGCGCCGCCATCACCGATGCCAAGGGGCTTTATTTTATCAATCCCAAAGGTCTGGATAAGAATAAACCCACAGAAATCTGGACTCAGGGCGAAACGGAATCGAATTCAGCTTGGTTCCCTACCATCGACAAACCGGATCAGAAGTGTACGGAAGAAATCACTATGACCGTTCCGGCTAAATACATAACCCTTTCTAACGGGAAACTGGTCTCCCAGGTCAAAAACGCCGACGAAACCCGGACAGATACCTGGCGGATGGACCAACCCCACTCTCCTTATCTTTTTTTCATGGGAGTAGGGGATTATTCCATCGTTCACGACAGTTATAAAGGCAAGGAAGTAAACTACTATGTGGAAAAGGAATATGCACCGGTTGCGCGAAAAATATTCGGCCTCACACCTGAAATGATGGGTTTTTATTCCAGAATACTCGGAGTAGAATTCCCCTGGCCCAAATACGCCCAAATGACAGCCAGGGACTATGTCAGTGGAGCGATGGAAAATACAACCGCCACTTTACACACCGACGCCCTGCAACAGGATGCCAGACAACTGGTTGACGGGAACAAATACGAAGACTATATAGCCCATGAACTTTTTCATCAGTGGTTCGGGGACCTGGTTACCACCGAAAGCTGGAGCAATCTTACACTCAACGAATCCTTTGCAAATTTCAGCGAAACCCTTTGGTTTGAATATAAACACGGCAAAGATGCTGGTGATGCCACCAACTATCACGATATCGAAAAATACCTGGCCGATCCGACCAATCCAACCAAGGACCTGGTTCGGTTTTATTACCCGGACCGGGAAGCCATGTTTGATATGGTCACTTATTCTAAAGGCGGCCGTATCCTCAATATGCTTAGAAATTATGTGGGCGACAGCGCGTTCTTTAAAGCCCTGAATCTTTACCTAGAGACTTATAAATATAAAAATGCGGAGGCTCAAAACCTGCGTTTGGCATTTGAACAAGTAACCGGTCAGGACCTGAACTGGTATTGGAATCAATGGTATTACGGAAGTGGGCATCCTATTTTTGATATCTCCTACCAGTACGATGATTCAAAAAAAATGGCACTCGTTACCATAGACCAGACACAGGGAACCGGTAAAATATTCCGGATTCCGATGGCTATTGACGTCTATGAAAATGGAATTAAGAAACGCCATGCTGTCTGGCTTCAAAATGAAAAGGATAGTTTCTACTTTCCTTACCACCAACGCCCGGATCTTATCAATGTGGATGGAGACAAAATTGTCCTTTGTGAAAAAAAGGACAACAAAACACTCGAAAATTTTATTTTCCAATACAAGCATGCAGGCCTTTATCTTGACCGCCGGGAAGCCATTGAATACTGCGTCCAACACCAGGATGATCCGGCAGCCCGCGCCCTTTTGATGTTGTCACTGAAGGATCGCTATTTTGAACTCAGGAGCCTGACCATGAATCGACTCGACTTTGACAACCCCTTGGTAAAAGAGGCTGCCGAGCCCGTTTTACTGGATCTTGCCAAAACTGACCCCGATGCTACGGTTCGGGGAACGGCTCTTGGTTTTCTTGGAATTTATAAAAAGGAAAAATACAAAGATCTATTTCTTGAGAATGTAAACGATTCTTCTTACACGGTTGCCGGAAATGCACTAATCGGTTTAAGTTTACTGGACGAACCTCAGGCATACCATTTGGCGAAGGAATTTTCAGAACATCCGGCCAAAGGAGACCTTTACTACTCCATTGCCACGCTTTTTATACTGGAAGAGGATACTACGAAATTTGATTGGGTCATCGAAGGATTTAAGAAAATGCCGATTAGCGATCAAAAAATCGCCGAAGGTCCCGAACTTTTTGCTGCCCTTATCGCAAAAACAAAAAACACCCAACAGGTCGAATTGGCCGTAGATACCATTACCAAATTCGGTGATATGCTGTCGAGCGGAGAAAAAAAGGAATTGAATAAGCTGGTGAACAGCTACCTCAATCAGATCGTCAACCTGAAAAAATCTCAGGGACTCAATGAACAGGCTGCCTACATCGTATCGAAAATGAAATAGGTTCCAAACAGTCAGGCCTGTCCGGAGAAAACAAGGGCAGGCCCCTTTCACAGCAGTAACCAGAATAAAAAAAGCACCCAGGGGTGCTTAAAATTTTTATGGTGTGCTCCTAAGTCTTCTAATTTTGCCTAGTGTGACCTGCAGAAAGGCCAGCCAATTACCCTAAATGTATTATTCCTTCCAGAGGATTACCAGGAGCCCCCGGCACCGCCGCCGCCGCCACTGCCGCCGCCGAATCCACCAAAACCTCCACCGCCGCCTCCAAATCCGCCTCCACCACCACCTGACCAACCTCCGCCACCGCGACCCATTCCGCCCAGCATATTGCCTATCAAGAAGGGAAGTACACCTGATCCATTGAACATCCCACCACCGCCACCTCTGCCTCCACCCCGGCGACTGATCAATACAATAATGACAATGATAAAAATGATAATACCCAGCGCATTGCCCCCGCCAGATCCCTGGTGTTTGCGTTGATCATATCCCGATGGTGCAACATATTCCCCGCGAGATGCCTGAATGATGGCATCGGCACCCAGGTCAAATCCCCGGTAATAATTGGATTGTTTGAAATTAGGAACGATCTCGTCCTCTATAATTTGTTTGGAAGTGATATCAGGCAGCACACCTTCCATACCATATCCGGTAGCAATATATACTTTGTGATCCTGAATCGCTGCCAGCACCACAATGCCATTGTTTGTTTTTTTATTCCCTACTTTCCAGTCGCGCAGAATTTTCAGTGCATAGTCCGCAATATCATAATCGCCTGTGGTCTGGACCGTCACGACCGCTATTTGTATCGATGTACTGTCGTCATAAGCCACCAGTTTGGTTTCGAGTTCTTCAACCTGATCACCTGTCATCACATGCGCAAAATCGTTTACCAACCGCGGCGGGTTGGGCGGCGGCGGAACATTTTGCGCGTTGCCGGCAAAACTGGTGAAAACCAGAAAAAACAGAATTAATTTCTTGAAATTCTTCATGTAAGGAAGGCTTTACCTGCCGAAAACAATATCGTCCGGCAACTCGTTGACATCGGTCTGCCGGTCGTAAGGAAAATGTTGTTTCAATGCTTGGCCGATGTCCATTATGACCTGGACAATGGCATCAGCATAGTGGTCCTTCTGAAAATGGGAAAGCATATGCAGGACCTCTTTTTGCCAGAAAATCTCACCTACCTTATCATGAATACCCTGGTCGCCGAAAACCGCCAGCTGCCGGTCTTTGACCGCCAGATAGATCAAGACTGCATTGTGTCCGGCCGTCTTGTCCATTTTTAGAAGAGCAAATACTTCCGCAGCCCGGTCGATGGGATCCACAAAACGACAGCGACTTTCCACGTAAACCCGGATTTCACCACTGGTTTGTTGTTCAGCTGTCCCGATGGCACCGACAATCTGTTTCTTTTCTTCCTCAGAAAAAAAATCCTTTCTTGAAAAAAATGGAATTTTCAAAACGATGGTATTAGGGCGATGGTCAGAACTTCACATCTGGTGCTTTATCTGCACCCGGATCAGATTGGAAGGGTGGTTTGGCATGAAAACCAAACATACCTCCAAAAATATTATTTGGGAAACTTCTGACAGTCTGGTTATAGTCCTGAACTGCAGCGTTAAAATCATTGCGTGAAACCTTAATCCGGTTTTCCGTTCCTTCGAGTTGCGCTTGCAGATCCCTGAAATTCTGCGTTGCTTTCAATTCCGGGTAAGCTTCTGCTACCGCAAGCAATTTACCCAGGGCACCACTCAACCCGGCTTGTGCCTGTTGAAATTTGGCAAGGTTTTCTGGCGTGAGGTCGCCGGCATTGATTTGTACCTGGGTTGCTTTTGCCCGGGCTTCAATCACATTGGTCAAAGTCGTTTGTTCGAAATTAGCCGCTCCCTTCACGGTATTGACGAGATTGGGAATCAGATCACTTCTGCGTTGGTAATCACTCTGCACATTGGCCCATTTATTCTTCACATTTTCATCTTTGGCAACCAGGTTATTGTAACCGCTGCAGGCGCATCCGCCAAAAAGCAGTATAACCCCGACTATAATAATGAGTGATAAATTACGCGTGCTCATAAGATTGTTTTTTGTTAGATGCTAAATGTAACAATTTCCTTGAAAAGAAGTTCGTTGAGACCCGGAATTAGGATTCCTGGTTGATGGCCGCTATCCCCGGAAGTTCTTTTCCTTCGAAATACTCCAGCATTGCGCCTCCTCCCGTGGATACATAGCTGACTTCGTCAGCCAATCCAAACATATTCACAGCTGCTACCGAATCCCCACCGCCTACCAGGGAAAAGGCTCCGTTTTTGGTGGCATCCACCACAGCCAGTGCAATGGATTTTGTGCCATGGCGGAAACTTTCCATTTCAAAAACGCCCATGGGACCGTTCCAGAGGATGGTTTTTGATCTCTTGATCACATTTGAAAACTGTTCGCTGGCATTTACCCCGATGTCCAGGCCCATCCATCCATCAGGAATATTATTGCTCGGCGCAGCCGAAGTCTGTGCTTTGGCATCAAATTTATCAGCTATCGTCGAATCGGCGGGCAGATGAATACATACACCCTTGGCCGTTGCCCTGGCAAGAATGCCCAAAGCCATAGAAATCCGGTCATCCTCACAAAGAGAGTTTCCGATCTTTCCGCCTTCGGCTTTCATAAAGGTATAGGCCATCCCACCCCCGATAATGATGTCCGTGGCTTTTTCAAGCAAGTTTTCAAGAATCAGCATCTTGTCGGAAACCTTGGCACCTCCGATGATGGCAACGAAAGGTTTTTTAGAGTCGTGTAATACTTTTTCGGCGCTCATCACTTCAGACTCCATCAAAAGACCGAACATTTTTTTATCCCCGGGGAAAAATTTTGCGATGACGGCAGTTGAAGCATGGGCACGGTGGGCAGTGCCGAAGGCGTCGTTGACATATATATCACCCAATTCTGCTAATTTTTTGGCAAATCCCTCATCTCCTTTTTCCTCTTCTTTATAAAAACGAAGATTTTCCAGTAGCAAAACCTGACCGGGCTTGAGTTGGGAAGCAGCCGATTTTGCCTGTGCGCCAATGCAATCATCCGCGAAAAGGACGGTTTTGCCGCCAAGTAAATCCGACAAATGTTTTACCAAGTACCTTAGGGAGTATTTGTCAGTTGGGCCGTCTTTTGGGCGACCCAGGTGGGACATCAGGATGACAGATCCTCCATCGTCGAGGATTTTTTGAATGGTTGGTACCGCGGCCCGCATCCGGTTGTCGTCGGTAATTTCCATCTTGTCCGTAAGCGGAACATTGAAATCCACCCGGACCAGTGCTTTTTTTCCTTTGAAATTGTATTGGGAGAATCTGGACATGTGGAAATTATTTAAGGGATAGAAGGAAGAAATCCCGCCGATGGCGGGATTTCCAAAATAAAATATTTATTTGCTTATCAGGCCGGCGAAGTAGTGTACTGTTCGCACCAGCTGACTCACATAACTCATCTCATTGTCATACCAGCTCACTGTTTTCACCAGTTGTTTTTCTCCTACAGTGATTACTTTGGTTTGGGTGGCGTCGAATAGAGATCCAAAATGACTACCCACGATATCGCTGCTCACAATTTCATCTTCCGTATATCCGAAACTTTCGTTACTCGCAGCTTTCATAGCGGCATTGACCTCTTCTGCTGTAACTTTTTTATTTAAAATGGTTGTCAGCTCGGTTAGTGAACCCGTAATAACCGGAACTCTTTGCGCATTTCCATCGAGTTTGCCTTTGAGTTGAGGAAGAACCAGTCCGATTGCTTTGGCAGCTCCGGTGCTGTTGGGAACGATATTCTGAGCAGCAGCTCTCGCACGTCTGAGATCTCCTTTTGGATGGGGAGCATCCTGTGTATTCTGATCATTGGTATAAGCATGTACGGTAGTCATGAAACCCATTTCAATACCAAATTTTCTGTCCAGCGTATCGGCCATCGGCGCCAAACAATTGGTTGTACAGGATGCGCAGCTGATAACCGTTTCCTTGCCGTCCAGGATAGAATGATTGACATTGAAAACGATCGTTTTCAAATCACCGGTAGCCGGAGCAGAAATCACTACTCTTTTAGCACCGCCTTTCAAATGAAGTTCTGCTTTGTCTTTGTCGGCAAAAAAACCAGTGCATTCCAATACTACATCCACATCATGATTTTTCCATGGAATCTCGGCAGGGTTTTTTTGTGCATATATTTTTATCTCTTCTCCGTTTACGGAAATGGAATTTTCAGAATGTTTTACGTCTTCATTAAAGCGGCCCTGTGCACTGTCATATTTCAGGAGGTGCGCCAATACTTGGGGACTGGTCAGATCGTTGATCGCGACGATGTCAATACCTTTCATATTGTAGATCTGGCGATATACCAACCGTCCGATCCTTCCGAAACCATTGATCGCAACTTTTACTGTGCTCATAGCTTTGATTGTTTGTTTTTAGGATGCAAAGTTACGAAACAAAAACATTTGGGAAGTTATCGGAACAGCCTATATCTTTGCAGACCCTAAACGGTAAAAATGCTTAGGGGTACAGTGTTAACGCCGCGTTGGTCAAGGGGTTAAGACGCATCCCTTTCACGGATGAATCACGGGTTCGATTCCCGTACGCGGTACAAATTCAGGTTTTTAAGAAATCTACAAATTATAATCCGCTGATCTTTAATGGTCGGCGGATTTTTTATTTCTCTAATATGAAGGGAAAATCAGCATTTTATGCCGTTTGATTGACGATTCGGGATAAAAAAGTTTCAAAGACTTACCCAACGATGGTTGCTCGAGCATGTGTTGGAACTCGATCCCAAACCTTTAGAATACTAAGCGCTAAAAGCCCTTGACCATCTGCGACAAATATTCCAATGTCGAATAGTCAAATCGAATCAGCAAATACAGTCAATTCTCTTGAAAAAACTGCCGACGATCCATTTAAAACGATTCAATTGATAAAGGACCAGTACAAAAGCGCCTCCAAACCTGAATGATAAACCAGCCGGTTAACCGAACGCAATGGCCGGCATTATACCAGGGGTCCGGTGAAATGAATATGTAAATTTGATTGAATTAAATAAATTGTCTCAGGGTCATTGATACTGCAATTAATCCACGATACGTATGCGTAAGTATACTTTAAGGCTTTGTTTTGCAGCCGCAGTTATTATGTATGCCGGATGGAGAAGTTGGCTCAACCATCAGGATATCCGCTACACCGTAGCAACCACCACAGGTAAGATACAAAATCCAAGAACCCACGGCGAAATCGAGTATCAATTCAGCGTTGACTATAAAATATACCGCTCTACTGCAGCCGCTTTAGATAACAAAGGGATCGTTTATCCAAATGGTCGGTACTATCTACGATTTCCCTATAAAACACCAGGTGCCGCCGAAATTCTCTGGGATCAGCCAGTTCCAGATTCAGTCAAAGAAGTGCCTTTTTCTGGATGGAAAGAAATTCCGGGAAATTAATCGTTCAACGTTATGCAGGCTATGACCCGTCTTTTCCTTTTCGCCGTCGATTTTGTAATGTCAGCGACCCTTCAGTCTACCCCAAAACGAATAGTTATTTTCGCTATCGTAACTTGAAAAATGTGATTAATTCATATTTTTCAAAGGATTAATATTCGAAGACTGATAGACCTGAATTCCAACAGTCAAAATGGAAATCAAAATTGCCGAACCGATAGCGGTAATAATTACCCAAATACCAATATCTATTCGATAGGCAAAATCCGCCAACCACCTTTCCTGAAAAATATAAACCAATGGCACCGCTATACTCGTTGAAATCAAAAGGAGTTTTAAAAATCGTTTGGATAGTTGAAGCGCCAGGCTCACAGGAGTAGCACCTAGTATTTTTCGAATCCCTATTTCCTTAGATCGGGCAAGCGTAACAAACTCAGCTAAACCAAATAATCCAAGGCAGGCGAAAAAGATAGCAAGCGTCGAAAAAAATCTGAACAATATCTCGATATTGTGATCCGGTTTATAAAGCATCATGTATTCGTCATCCAGATAATGATAGCTAAATGTTCGATCAGGCGAATATCCTTTCCAAACCCTTCGGATAAAATCAATCGCATCTGGAACATTGTCCGATGAAATCCTGACAAGCATTTCCTTCATTTGCGTCGTATCCAGGATAAGAGCTACGGGACCTTTTGCCAGGTGCATCGAACCCAACTGGATGTCCTGTACTACAGCCTTTACGACTCCAGGATCTTCATGATAAATTATTTTGCCAACAGCTTCCTTAGGCTTCCAACCCATAGCTCTCGCGGCGGTTTCATTCAAAATATATGTATTATAAATGGGAAAACTGCTATTTTGCTTATTAGTCTTAAATAAATCGGCTTCGCTGAAATCGCTCCCCTCCAAAATATTGATATGAAGGGTTTTTATAAAATCTAGATCTACTGGTATAATATTTAATGACAACATACGTCCACCAGATCCGTTCTGATCGCTTATCCTTTTCTTGTCCGCCAGGTTATCAGCGGTATTCCTGTCTTCCCACTGAATCAGGCTTGGAGTTTCAAAGCATGCCGATACGTTCATTATTTTTGAGCTGCTTAGCAATTCTTTTTTTACCGCGCCATAGTGATTCCTGATCGACTCATTAATCGGTAATACGATGATTCCCGCCTTTTTAAAGCCTAAATCCTTGCCTCTCAAGAAGTCAAGCTGCCTGGTTATTAAAATAGATGATGCAATCATAAACACAGAAATCACAAACTGAACAATGATCAGTAAATTCCTGATGCCAGCGCTTGATTTAGAAATCCCGGAATTCCTTGTGAGCAATTGGACCGCAGGAACGCCCGAAAAAATAAAGGCCGAATATACACCAGCTCCCATGGTAATGATAGTTAACAACACAGATTGTGCTAAGATTGCTCTAGGAGTAAAGAGCCCGCCAAAGCTCAATTTTAATCCCAATCGAGTATGGACAAAATATAAAACTCCGTAATTGATGATTAGACCTAGACAGTAGGCAAGAAATACCAAAAATGCAGATTCCGTTAGATTATTGATAAACAATTGCCTTTCCCCTGCACCTAAGATTCTGCGGATGCTGATTTCATTGACTTGTCTGGTCGATTGAGCGATTGCTAGATTCGTATAGTTGAAACATACAATCACTAAAATCAAAAATGCTATACTTGCAACAATATATACATATACGCTACTTCCGTTGGCTTCTAAACCTTCTAAATCCGAAAAAAGATGAACAGATTTTAATGGCTCTAGTTGTAGGCGCAGGTAATCAGTACCCGAGGAATTGGTACTCATTCTTCCGGTTTCGCTATCCATATATTGATTTATTCCCTGACGCAAACTATTTCTTGTCACGATATTATTGGTCAAAATGTAAGTGACACAATTAAAATCCCACCACTCTTCCTGCTTTTGGTTTACAATTTCTATGTAGGATTCAATTAGTTCAAATTGTATCTGCGAGTTGTCGGGCGGATCGGACAGGATACCCTCAATAACACAAAACCTGTTATCTATCTGACATGTCCTATTCAACACATCGTCGGTACCAAAATATTTCCTGGCTGCGCTTTGGGTAATCAAAACTTGATTAGGTTCGACGAGAAGATTCCGGGGATTTCCTTTCCTGAGTTTGAATGAAAATACATCCAGAAACGCTCTGTCCACACAGATATGGTTAGTCACCAAATAGTTATTTTCACCGACATGAAGGATAGACGGCTTTTTTTTAATTCGGACAAATGATAAAATCGACGGGAATATTCTTTTTAGTTCCGGACCAGCTTTACTACCAGTTACGGCAGTTCGTACAATCGTTCCAGCATCGCTGTACTGCATAGTAACCCGATAAATTTGATCTGATCGACTGTGAAACTCATCATAATCCAATTCATTCGAAATATATAAGCCGGCCAATACACAACTGCATATTCCAACGGATAATCCACTTATGTTGATTATGGAATACAATTTGTGCGAAATCAGTCTGCGCCAAGCACGTTTCAGAAATGTTTTTAACATCTTCGCTTCAGTTACTCAGGCTTTCGTTTAATAAATGGAGATTTAATTTCTCGTTTGTATACCACTCATTTTTGACTTTTTGTAGATCCAATAGAAACTTCTGATTCTTTAGCAACATATTAACCAGTTGTCGCGCAAATATCCTCGATGCTTCTGAGTCACTCGGGTAGTGAACACCAATAATCTCTCTGGCATGAGCCATCGCATATGCATCTTTGATGAAATAATCAGTAAATTCAGGCGCCAATAATGCATAGATAAAAGCGTATATATAAGCATAGGTAACATGCCCGCTTGGATAGGATGATGCCTTGGATTCTTCGAGATCATGTATTTTTGAGTCCAACATGTAAGGTCGCACACGTTTATACTTAAATTTCAATGACCAAAGAAAATAATTGGCGTCTTCTGCGACATTTGAAAAGAGCGAATCAGTTACTGGTAGTTTTACGGAATTGAACCAATAACCTATGAGCTTACCCATATCGGCAGGTGATAAAAAAACGCTAGACATATACAAACTCGAACGAACGTCTTCAATGCTTCTATTCTCTTGTAAGCCAAGGAGATAATTCAATTCAGCTCGGGTTTGCCGGGAACTGTTAGCCGGAGGATCTGGCAAACTGAAATCATTGATGTTAACATCCTTCAAATAATGTGGTTTATCATTTAAAACTTTGCTCGCAAATTTTTCATCATAGGGGAAAATAAGCTTGTCTATTGCTTCGTGATCTGATAAGGGTTTTGGGTCTAATTCCCCTAGTGTTTTATAGTGTCCGCGAATGGGCGTCAATTCAGTCGGAACAGTTGGTACGACTAGATTTTGTGTCTGACTTATTTTAAATGTTGTCAACAAGTAAATTAAAAGCGCAAAGGATTTCTGCATTTTGCAACATATTTTAACCTAAAGATATTTCCCGTGCAACCCAAAAAATTGTAAAAAATGACTAACTTCTGGATAAAGTCAGTATATGAAGCATAGAATGAGCCCGTTTACATCCTCCTACTACATATGGAACGAATCATCCGCGGTTTTCTATTCTTCAAGTTTAACTCCATTGCATAGTCACAACACAATGCAATTGGTGTTGGATATACAAAATAATTTTAGATTCAGGTTGGAAAATGGTCACTGGAATAATTATAAAAATTTGATCATTCGGGAAAATGTGCTTCACCAGATCGATACGAATAAAAGTGTTCAGCTGATTATCTATCTGAATCCGGAAAGTCCAGTTTCCAAAGCCATCAAATTGTCATTTCCACCTGGAAAAGACATCTATGAACCGGATTTGAATATTTACCACATGATAAATTCCGGTGAGTTGGAAAAGGCCATTGTCCATCCGGAACCTATAAGCATGAAAAAACTAGTAAACAATTTACTCAGCGGATTATGCCAAAAAAAAGAATTTGAAAATTTGGATAAACGGGTATCCATGGTCGAGCGAATTATTTCAAATCAGGATCCAAGATTAATTTCAATCAAAATGCTTGCAGAAAAAGCGTGTTTGTCGGAAAGCCGCCTACGTGCTCTGTTCAAAAAAGCGACAGGTACAACGATCCACCAATATATCCTTAATAATAAAATCAGGTTCGCAGCCAATCAGCTGATGGCAGGAAATTCCATCAGTGATGCTGCTTTTGAAGGCGGATTTGTGGACAGCAGCCACTTTCATAAGATGATGGTAAAAATGTTTGGAATAACTCCTTCGGATTTTCTGCAAAACAACAAGCAGAAAAAATATCTGATTTGTGATTCAAACCGGCTTAATTTTAAAACAAAAGTGCGCGATTAAAACTTTTACGACACTAAAATTAATTAACTTCAATTCCCAAAAACAATGATTATGAAAAATAATTTTCCAAGGCTAGATAGAAAATCATGTTTTTTATTTCTTTTTATTTTTGCAGCCATTTTTGCATTTGTCCGGCCAAATTACAGCCTAGTCGGGAAGTGGACAGTATATAACTCAGATGGATCTTCTATAGGAGAATATGTAGACCTAAAAACGGACCTTACGTATACAGTTACATTACCAGACGGATCAATAGGTGAAAATGGAAACTATCTTTTTAAAGATCCCGTCTTTTCTATTAAGAATATTAAAGATGTTTGTGGCAAAGGATATTGGGGTAAATATAAATTGACTTTTGTCGGAGCCGATTCTATCAATTTTACCTTAATTGAGGATAGCTGTTCATCAAGACGTATGGATATTGTAGGTTTCAACCCTGGCTTAAGAAGAGTGAAGTCGAAATAACATATATATGCGATCGCCGCTTGGCTTGCAGATAGTCACTTCTTCCATACGGCTCCCAGTTAAATGATTTATAATATTTTCTGAGGGAAAAAAGTTGCAGGTGCAATCTTCGATATTTCGTTCACAGCTTTCTACTTCTCGAGTTGAAAGAGAATTACTTCCAGATAAATCGTGTTAAAAAACAATGCTGATCTGAAACGGTCCGCATTTTCGTTTTTTGTAGCCAACCGTAGTTTTTTCTTGTTCTTTACAGCCGAGGTTTCTACCAAACTGGATTTTTTTTGTTCTTGCCATATAACTGATTTCATCGACCTTTCCTGTCTTATATCAATCAAATACATGAACCTACAACACGGGCTTTTGATCCTGGTATTTCAGGTCTTCTGTTATATCGATTCCTATGCCCAATCCCCAATGCAAAACCCCTCTTTAAAAGTCATTATCATCCGCCATGCTGAAAATCCGCTGAAAGGAGACAATTTATCCTGCCAGGGATTGAATCGTTCTATACAACTTCCGCCCGTTTTGTATTCGAAATTTGGGATACCAAACTTTGCATATGTTCCCGCTATCGGACGCGGTCCTGCCACTAAACACGCAAGGATGTTTCAGACAATAGTTCCCATGTCCATAGAATATAACCTCAAAATTAATAGCAACTACGATGAAAATGACTCAACAAACATAGCATCTGAAATCAAATCCAAAAATGGAACAGTATTAATTGTTTGGGACCATAAAGCCATTCCCTCGATTGTCAGAGCATTGGGGGTTGCAGGGTTTTACCTCAAATGGAGTGAAGAGGACTTTGATAGTATCTGGATTGTAACATTTACCAACGGAAGGGCGATTTTTTCAGCGGATAAAGAAGGTCTTTCTCCCGGGTTAAAATGCCCCGGTACCGAGTAAAATCTTATATAAAAATCCAAAAACCTCAACTACTTAAACCAAATGATAAAAAATGGTCTCCCGGGTAGACTGTTTTGATTTGAATTATCAGTAAAATCAAAATGTTATTTAGACCAAGGCAAATACAAAACATTTATATTGACTCCTGAAAAGATGAATATTATTGAATTACAATCCTATATTGAGTCCATTGAAAAAAATGCTTCGCTGAAGGAAGCTAAAAAATTAGAACAACGAATTGAAGTCATTGACTTTATTGAATTTCATATTCTATTCCTGATAGAAGACTTACAGGGAAATGCTATCCCATTCTTCAACCTTATTTCGCTTAAGGACAGGGCAGAAAAAATAAAAGCTGAGTTGGAAGAAATCAATCGCTGGCTATTTGATAGACTCAGGACCCAAATTCAATTAGCGACTGACAAAACCAAAGAATTCAAATCACTGGTCGACCAATACATCGACTATGATCTATACGACAATGTAAATCGCCAAGAAATAGCTTACGATCACCTGGACATTCTGATCAACGGACTATGTAATTTTCTGGACATACCGGAACAGACCAAAGATTTAGATCATGAGATGGTATATTATCAAAAAACACCCGCTCGAATTGTACTGGAATTGGTAGAGAAGTCGAATTATCAAAAAGGAGACTTTTTTGTGGATCTGGGTTCCGGTTTGGGTCAAGTTGCCATCCTGGTGAATCTTCTGACGGGTATCCCATGTAAAGGCATTGAATACGAACCTTCGTTTTGTTCCTATGCGGATATTTGCGCCAAGGGACTTACCCTGTCCAATGTGACATTCCTAGAGGCCGATGCACGGAAGGCTGATTATTCCGAAGGAACTATATTTTTTATGTTTACGCCCTTCCGGGGCGAGATGATGGAGGAGGTCTTAAAACTCTTGAAAATACAATCCGTTTTAAGAAAAATAAAAATCATTACTTATGGACCCTGCACTTCCCAAGTCGCTTTACAAGACTGGCTGCACTTTGCTATACCCAAACACGATGACATGTACCAACTGGGCATTTTTACCAGCTTATAACATTGAAAATCTGTCCCGTATGTCATAATCCGTTACAAAAACTGTTGGGAAGTCAACAGAACTGCCTACGTCAAAACGATTATCATTTGCTGGAATGGATATCAAAAGTTTAAATACTTTTCTGTTTGTACCCTTAAAACAGGTAGGCAGATCGAGGAAGTTCAAAAATTATTAAGCCTGATTCGGCTGGACAGAAAATACCGCAAGAATCGGGTTGATCCGTTTTCCTCTTTGAAGGATATTTGTGTATTAAATCATTTCAGATGAGCACGCAAGAAATTATAGACTATCGCCGGATTGCAGAAGCGATTGAATATATCCGCAACAATTTCAAGAACCAGCCTCCGCTAGAGAAAATAGCCGAGAAATCTAATCTCAGTCCCTTTCATTTCCAACGCATGTTCAGTGAATGGGCAGGAACCACGCCCAAGAAGTTCTTACAATACACCAGTCTAGAATATGCCAAAAAAATTCTAAAAGTAAATCAGGCTTCTTTGTCAGAAGCCGCCTTTGAAACGGGACTTTCCGGCAGCAGCCGGCTCCATGATCTGTTTATCAAGATCGAGGGCATGACACCGGCTGAATATCGCAACGGCGGCCAGGATCTGGACATTCACTATAGTTTCGCTGAAAGTCCCTTCGGAAACCTGATAGTTGCTTCAACAAAAAGAGGTATTTGCCACCTATCTTTTCAGGAAGATGAAAAAAAGGCCTTACATGATCTCATCAACAAATTTCCCAACGCTTCCTATACCCGGAATCTCGATTTGCTGCAGCAAAATGCTTTGTTCATTTTTCAAAACGACTGGACAAAATTGCATGAAATCAGGTTACACCTGAAGGCAACCGATTTTCAATTGAAGGTTTGGGAGTCCCTGTTGAAGATTCCCATGGGTCAGCTATCGACCTATGGAGCGATTGCAAAAGGTATTGAAAGACCTGGTGCTTCCCGGGCGGTCGGTACAGCCATCGGAAGCAATCCCGTGGCGTTTTTAATCCCATGCCATCGTGTGATCCAATCGTCCGGATCATTTGGGGGTTATATGTGGGGTCCTTTGCGAAAAACGGCTATGATCGGTTGGGAAGCAGCAAAAACTCAAAAACAGTATGACCTGCTCCCTCAAAAATAAAAATATGGATTTAATTCGCCCTCCAGTGACTAATCTTTTACCCAATGGGGGAACTGTTCATTATTTTGGACCGATTATGGAATCCATTACTGCCGATGTATACCTGGACGTCTTGCTAAAAACAATCGCCTGGAAAAACGACGAAGTGATCCTCTTTGGAAAACGAATTCTTACAAAGCGTAAGGTCGCCTGGTATGGTGACAGTCATTTCGAATACTCTTATACCAATACCCAAAAACGTGCCCTGCTCTGGACCCAAGAATTATTGGAACTTAAATTGAAGGTGGAAGAAATGTCGGGCGAATCCTTTAATTCCTGCCTGATGAATCTTTACCACAATGGCCGAGAAGGTGTAGGCTGGCACAGTGACGGTGAAAAAGATCTGAAAAAGGACGGTGCAATTTCTTCTCTGAGTTTCGGGGCTGAGAGAAAATTTGTTTTTAAAAACAAAACCGATAAAACCACCGTCGAACTTTTTTTGGAACACGGCAGCCTGATGGTCATGAAGGATTCAACGCAAACAAACTGGTGGCACCGCCTTCCTCCCACTGTCCGGATAACCGAGCCCAGGGTAAATCTTACCTTCCGGACGATTATTTAAAGATACCCGACAAAAGTTGACTTAAGATAAATCTCATTCGAAAAATTCGATATCTACTTGATATAATACCGGAATCTCAATCTTAAGATGTTATCATCTTCATTGCTGAACTCCGCATCGATGGTATTCTTGGAATATTGATAGGTGTAAATAGATTCAAAACGCCAGCGGTCGCTGAGTTTATACCCCAATCCTAATCTGAGCAACATTCTATTTGAAAATCTTTCCTGAATCTCCTTGTCAAGCGTAAAGAATAACTCCAGATCGGATAAAATATACCATAAATGATTGGTAGCAAAGGATTTTCCATTGATAAAATAAGTTTCTTCCAGCCTATACCTTGTTCGCCAATCGTGACTCCAAAAACCGGTTTCAAAAGTATACTGATTTCTTGATTCGACTCTTGCAAGTATCCTTACCTGTAGTTTTGTTAACGGCACAAAATGAAATCGTATGCCCAGACCCGGTCTTATTTCCCATGTATTGTCACCGGTTTGTTGAAGCGTGTTGATTGAACCAACATAAAACAAAAGATCCCAATGGTTTCCAAGCGATTTCTCAATTCTGGGAAGAATATTTAAACTATGCCATTTGTCGCTGTTATCTAGAATAGTCCTGTAGGAAATTTCGCAATCAAATGAAAACCTATTTTGCAATGGTTTGTTGATCGTGAAGTCTGTCCACAACTGGGTCGATCTGGTTTGGGCTCTGGAAAGAAGCGTTGCGAATATAAATGCGCTGGTAAAAAAATATTTAAGCATTGTAACCGCAGTTATACCGCAGACTGATTAGATGGATTCAAATCAGTAATTTATGTATTTAATTCAGCATTTTCACATCCAGGTATTGACCAATCCGGGAAATTCTCAGCCCTTGTTTCAATCAGGTTTTTTCATAACACCGATTCGGGAACCGGCCCAGTCAGGGAATAAGACATGGTCATCGTTTATACCAAGGTGGTTGTCGGCCACTTCGCTGAATACAGATCTAAAATCTGTCGTCACTGCCAAATCTCTTCCCTCTTCCAGATTTTCAACCGCCAGCGCAAGTACATTGCCGTGCACTTTCCCGCCTCTGACTTTATTTCCCAGAATAAAATTACAGGAAGCCCGTCCATGGTCTGTGCCACCAGTTCCATTCTGATGAACCGTTCTTCCGAACTCAGTCATGGTCATCACGACCACTTCGTCCTGGTATGAACCCAGATCAGTCCAAAAGGCGGTGATACTATTGCTTAAATCGGCTGCATTGTTTGCGAATATGCCCGTAGCAGTTCCTTGGTTAAAATGGGTATCCCATCCGCCATGTTCTGCAAATGCCACTTCCAAACCCACGTCCATTTTTATCAGTTGCGCGATTTGTTTCAATGCATTTCCCAATGCGGTTGATGGATAGACGGCCTGATTGGCGGGCTGATAATTTTTGATATCGGATTGTTTCAAAAGTTTTATGGCATCAAAACTTTCCTTCCCCGCTTGTTGAAGAAGGCCTGGCGTAGTTTGGTCGTATAAATCTTCGAAGCTTGTGGAAGCTGATTTTATGCTCATTGGATTTCCCCGAAGCTGCAAGGCGAAATCCTGTAAATTACTGATGGCTATGCATGGGGTATCTCCATAAAACGATCGCGGCAGTGCGGAGGTAAGGCTGACTGCCTGAAATGGTGTCTTCTGTTCGGAAGGGATCAGACCCGCTGCCCTGTTCAGCCAACCGCTTGATGTGCCCTTATTGAAAGGCGTGCCCGATTCCATATAATCCTGCGCGTCAAAATGTGAACGGGTATTGTTGGGTGACCCGATTCCGTGAACAATAGCAAGTCTGCCGTCCCGGAATAATGGCTCGAAACCCTTGAACATAGGATGAAGACCGAATCGTCCGTCCAGATCGATTAAGGGTGCATTGCCACCAGCCAAACCAGCGGCCGCTGTCATGAATAAATTTGGCCTGGCGACCATCAGGTTATTGTCAGTAAAGGGTGTCACGGCCATCAACCCATCCATTGCCCCACGCTGAAAAATACATACGAGGGTTTGCGTTTTTTTATAAGGGCCGATTTTCTTTTTCCAAAGGGCTGCTTTCATGGCAAAAGCTGGTATACCCCCTGCAAGACCGACGCCGATCAGTGCCAGTCCACTTCCTTTAATAAATCCTCGTCTGGTTGCCATATGGATAGGTTTAATTCATCTTCGTTGAAATTCAGGGGAACCGATCAGGATCCCCACAACTTGTGCCAGCATCGTATTGTTTTGTTTGGTTCGTTGTTGCGTCATGGCTATGCTGGCCTGACGCAGACTGTCTGAATTACCCGCGCCGTTTTCAGAAATAATTTTGGACGAAGCTGCAGCCGAAACTTTTTGAGCGAGTGCGGGATCATTCAAAAGAGGACTGAGCCTTTTTTGCATCTGAAGGGCATCGCTGAGCGGTATCAAAAGTCTTCCATAGATTTCCAAGGCGGCCGCCGCACTTTCTGGCTCATGTCGATTGTTTAGCGACAGCAGGTCAACGGTAATACCCTGAATACGCCCCCCAGCAAATGCCAATCCGAAATTCATCCGATTCAATAAGGAACCGGTGTTGATCCAATACAAGCCTTTGTCCGGAAAACCGGTAGGGGCCTGGTAATTGTATATTTTCTCACCCATTCTGCCGATCCAGTTATTGAGGGCATTTGGATCGTCAATGTGCACATTCAGACTTCTTACTGAACTGATGGCCAGTTCAAAAGGCGATTTTATTTTCTCTTGAATTGCCTGGGGTGACCAAAATTCAGGGGATGAAACCAGCGTGATCAAAACAGCCCGGATATCTCCGTCTGACTGAACAAAGGTTTTGGTCATTTTTTCCACCAGGCTGGTGGCGGGTGTATCGTTTGCGAAGCGAATGGCAATTTCCCGACAAATAAACCGGGCGGTTGAAGGATGATGGGAAAGTATATGGAACAATTCGAGTCCCTCTTCGTATCCCCCACCTGCATAAAAGATATGACCCAAGACCACTTTTTGCGTCATATCGTGGCGCCTGGGATTGAATAAGAAGTCACCTTCGTGAACCCAACCAGGATTTTTTGAAGAGTCAGCAGAAATTTTTTGTCTTGCATTGTCCATATTGTCAAAATCCCCCATTGGATAAACCGTCCAGCCCGTCAAAACTTTTGCTGCCTCAGTTACATCTGCCTGACTATAACCCCCATCTACGCCCAGCGTATGGAGTTCCATTACTTCGCGTGCATAGTTTTCATTTAGCCCTTGCAGTTGTTTTTGTTTTTGCGGATTCCCTTTCCAGTCCTTTTTTGTAGTGTCCGTAGCTACAGCACTGCTGAAATTATCCAAATAGTAAAGCATCGCTGGAGATTTAGCTGTGCTCACCAACAAATCCTCAAACTTCGCCAGGGACCTGGGCCTGATGATGTCCCTTTCATAATTGGGAATGAATTCTGCGCAATCATTTTTCACCATGGCTACATTGAAATGGTTAAACCAGAAACTGGTCATCACTTCCTGTAATTGATTTTCACTGTAAGCAGCCCGAAGAATTTTTTGACTGATGAATTGTTTATACAGTTCTTGTTGGGGTTTCAATCCCCTATCTTTCATGTACTGATCCACAATTACCTTATAGGCTTTTTTGTCGGTCTGTTTATCAACCGAATCTTTATTGAGTACACCATCCTTGATAGCCATCCTTACTTCCCTACCTCCTCGTGGATACATGTCGACGATCTGGGTATTGCTGAGGTATAAAGCATCGTATTGGCGAAGCATCATCCGCAGGGAATCATCGGGGTATTTCGCCTCCAATTGTTTCAGAAACCAATTTTCCAGACCTTCTTGCACCACTTGATCAATTTGCCCGGGAGTGGCTCCAAATGTGAATCGACTGAGCAGATGAGCTGCAGCCACCTCTGGGGAAAGTCCGGCCGCTTTGTAAGGAAACTTCAGTTTCTTGTACCCAGGACGATCAGTAAACCAAAACGAAGACAGCATGGTCTGCACCACGCATCCGATCACAATGACTAGGATCCCCCTTCGTATAAACTGAATGGACAATTCAAATAATTTAAGGATGGAACAATGAACGGCTGGCTATTAAACCACCAAACTACCCAAAAGATTATCCAGGAGGGGCTTATTAGGCATTCATTAACAAAGATGTACCCACCGAAAACAGTCTCAGTCTAAAATTGGACCATTACCCTTTTTTCTTCTTATTGCCCGCACTACCATACAGATTCACGACCCATCTTCTGGGGAAGAATCGGATTAAGGATGAACTGATTTTTGCCAGCGTGCCGGGTACAATAATCAGTTTTTTGTTGAGTGTCTTTTTAACCGCTACTTCACCGACCGTCTCCGGATCCAGTGCCATTTTATTACCAAACCAGCCCAGTTTGGCCTTGGTATCCTGTACGATTTCTGGTTTCGTGTAGACCGGCCCCGGACAAAGGCAACTCACACTAATATGCTTATCCTTAAGCTGATACCTGAGTGAATAACTAAAAAAGACCACAGCCGATTTGGTGGCAGAATACATGTTTTTAATGGGAATGGGCGCAAACCCGGCCATGCTGGCAACATTTAAAATATAAGAGGGCGCGTTTTTTTCCAGCAATGGCAACAAAGTAAGAGAAAGCGCCATACAGGATTCTATATTGAGTCTTACCATGTATCGAAGGGAGTCCAGTGGAAAAGACAAGTAATCATTGGCCCCTCCAAGGCCGGCCACATTGCACAAAATTTTTAATCGGATGTTCCTTTCGGTGCACCATTTTGCAATAGCCGTGGCACAGCTGTCAAAACTCAGGTCCATCGACAAAATGTCCACGTGGATATGGTATTTCGCTTCCAAGTTATTTTTTGCAGTTTGTAAGGTATCCCAATGTCTGGCGATCAGAATCAAATTATATCCTCTTTTTGCCAGTGCTATCGCGATGCCGTATCCGATTCCCTTACTCCCGCCGGCTACCAGCGCATAAGGCCTCAATGAATCTTCATTGTTGAATTTGGGCAAAACCTCGGTGAATGCACAAATAGTGCTGCAACACAACACCAGTTGGATGATGAGATATTTCATAATTACTTACTGATTTTAGTCTCTCTTATTTATTTATTCCTCTATTATTTCTTTTTTCCAAATCTGTATAGTATACGAGCAACATAATCTTGGGGAACAATTCTTAGCAGACAAGAAAACAGCTTCGACCATCTGCCAGGCACAATGATCATTTTACGTTTAAGCATCGCCCGCACTGCCCTTTCTCCGACTTGGTCAGGTCTTATCGCCATTTGTTTACCGATCCATCCCATCTGCTTTCGGGTTTCTGCTTCAATAGCCGGTTTTGTAAATACCGGTCCGGGGCACAAGCAACTGACGGATATACGGTCCTTCTTTAATAGATATTTCAGTGAGCGGGAGAACGATATTAAACCTGACTTGGTGGCGGCATAGACGTTCTTCATAGGAATTGGAGCAAACCCCGCCAAACTGCTGACGTTTAAAATATAGGAGGGTGTCGTTTGCTGTAAAAGCGGAATAAACAAATAAGAGAGCGCAATGGCTGACTCTAAATTTAATCGGATCATGGTCCTTATCTTTTCCAACGGCAAATTTGGAAAATCTATCGATCCGCCTAGACCTGCTGCATTGCATAGAACATTTACAGGAAGATGCCGCGTGGTAAACCATTCCAATAACTGTGCAGGTGTTTCTGTATGGGATAGATCCCCACAGAAAACTTCCACCTGAATCAAATACTTTTTTTCAAGAAAGGTCTTGGTATGTTGGAGGTCTTCCGCATTTCGGGCCACAATCAATACATTAAACGATCTTTTGGCCAGGGCCTCTGCGATCCCCAGGCCAATGCCCTTGCTACCTCCTGCAACGATTGCCCAATTCATTCCTGGTGAATTTCTTGAAACAGAGACCTTAATATGCTCCTATCCCCGAACCCTTGCAAGGTTCAAGTGTAGGATGATCCAGGCAATCGGTATGCCCCTGTTCCTGGGTAATTATTTACCCGCCCACTGGTATCTGTTTTCGGGATAGTTCCGTAAATTCATTACGACCGCATCAATGCTGCCCTGTATGAAACAGAGGTTAACCTGGCTATGTCTCGTGCTAAGTTTTCAAGTCGCCCAAGCCCAATGGGTTGGCGTACTCACTTATACGGATAATTATGACATTGGGCAGATTGCCGGAAAAACGATTACCACCATTTATGAATCGACCGGCAGGGGACGAATAGATTCGAAGACCTATCCGACCAAGTCACCCAACAACGATCTGGCTGAAAAAGATCAAAATGAGCTCTTATTCGATTTTTCAAAACAACAAAAAACAATATTGATCCAAAATACCAAACTAGCTTTTACCCAGGCGCTCTCAACGGAGGATCAAAGAAATCAACAAGTATGGCAAATGCAAGGAGGATCTGTTACTATTGAAAATCTAGGGTCTGAAAAAGTTGGGCAATTCAATTGCATTCATTATGCCGTGACCACTGCTTCAACCAAAACAAAGATGTCGGCCAGTATGCCGAAAAAGAACATATGGATAACCAGCGATCTGGGTAATTCCAATATATGGTATGTAGGTCCCTATCTCTATTATATAGCAGGTGGTTTTCAACAGAAAAAACTTGCAGATGCGGGTGTAACCGGCGTTGTTGTCAAATGGCAGTATGGCGATGCTGAAGCCATATTGACCGGTTATCAGCAGGGGCCTGTTCCCGCTTCAACATTTGCCGTGCCCTCCGGTTACACTGCCCAATAACGCTTCAAAATCATACTTTTTCATGAAACAATTCATCGCCCACTTTAGCCTGGTAGTAAGGGACTATGACGAAGCCATTAAATTTTACACGGAAAAATTGGATTTTATTTTAAAAGAAGACACCGTTTTGAGTGAAACCAAAAGATGGGTGCTCGTCTCTCCACCGGGATCCAAAGAATGTAGCCTTCTGCTGGCCAAGGCCGCCAGCGAGCAGCAAAAAAAAATTATAGGAAATCAAACGGGCGGGAGGGTATTTTTATTTCTGCACACCGACAACTTTGATCGCGACTATAGGGAAATGAAGGAACGAGGGGTAATTTTCGTGCGTCCTCCAGCCAAAGAAATTTACGGAACGGTAGCAGTTTTTGAAGATTTGTATGGAAATCTGTGGGATTTGCTTGAACCCGTACAGGCCGACCGGTAGACAACCAATTTTTAATACCAGAATCCTTCGATTCATTTTCCTCCCCGAATTTATAGCCCACCAAACATGGAGAAGGAAATACATTAGCCAACGACCCTTGCTGGCATCTCCAAAATAAATTTGGAAGATTTGTAAAGTTTACTTTACTTTTAGTACCGCAAACTTGATATTATGACCAGTACCAAATACCTGTTTCCCTATAATAGCCGATTTGTGGGGATTGCATTGATTTTAGCGCATATCCCTGTCAAACTCTTATGGGATGCTTATTACCCCAACGGATATGACCATCATGCCATGGCCAGTGAGACCTCTTTATGGTCACCGCCCCATTTGTTTTTTATCGGCACGACCCTGATGGTCCTCGTTGGTCTTTTTCTGGTGGCTTTTTCGAAAGAAAAAATTGAAGATGAACACATCGTTCAATTGCGACTGGATTCGCTTCGGTGGGCTATTTATTTAAATTATGCCATTTTGCTCTTTAGTCTGGTATTTACGCAGGGTGGTGATACCAAACATATTCTTCTTCTCAATATCTGGCTACCCCTGTTATTTTTTATTCTTCGTTTTCAGTGGGTGCTCTATAGAATTAAACGTTCGGCAAAATCAGATGAAACCCGTTTATGAAAAACAATATCCGAGTAGAACGTGCTATCAAAGACATTACCCAGGCGGGACTTGCTGAACAGGTGGGTGTGACCCGACAAACTATACATTCGATCGAAAGCAATAAATATATCCCTTCGACTGTGCTAGCTTTGAAAATTGCCCGTGTTTTCGGAAAACCGGTAGAGGAAATATTCTCATTGGAAGAAAACGACCAATAGTTTAATACAAAACAATAAATCATGAACAACGCTGCAGAACCTACTTTTGGGAATGGGAAAATTTGTTATGTCGAACTCCCTTCGACAAATATTCAGGAATCAAGCGATTTTTATCGGGATGCCTTGGATTGGCAAATTCGCCAAAGAAGTGACGGCTCCACAGCCTTCGATGACGGAGTCGGACAGGTCAGCGGAACCTGGAGAACTGACCGAAAACCTTCAACAGGCATAGGAATACTGGTTCATATCATGGTAGATGATATTGAAGTGTCGATGAGGAAAATAAAAGATCATGGCGGGTCCATTGTACAGGAAGTCGGTATGGATGCACCGGAAATTACTGCATGGTTCCGTGATCCCTCCGGAAACGTACTCGGTCTATATCAACAACGATGACAACTTCAAGCCGATTAGTCAAACAATCGGAGAACCTTATCTTATGACAAATACAAGATTGCTCCAAAATGTTTATTTAATTTTGACAGTGAACTCGCTATTTTAAAAAGCCCGTTTCTTGAACGGATGGTCCTGGACACCCTACAATGGTCGCTGCTCAAAAAATGAAGACTCTGCTGGTTTTTGTATTGGTAGTCAGTTGCATTCAATCCATTGAAGCGCAAAAAAATGTAGACACACTAAGCCATCAAGTATTAAAAAGTGATACGATATTTAGCCAAAAAAAAGTTATTCCCCCAACTGCCCCTCATTTTAAAGAATGGATAATTCCTTCAGCAATGGTCATTTACGGGGCAATGACCATTCATATCGATGCTTTCACAGATTTAAATGAAGATGTAAAAGATGAGATTTGGAACAAATATCCTCACCACACTGTAACCATAGACAATTATCTTCAATTTGTTCCGGCAATCGCAGTATATGGATTGAACTTCGTGGGTATCCAGGGAGAACATAATTTTCTTGACCGTACCATGATTTATGCTCTTTCCAATGTAATTATGGGAGTCACCGTTTTTTCACTAAAAAACATTACCCATGAACAAAGACCCAATGGCAGCGACTACCAGTCATTTCCTTCAGGTCACACAGCTGAAGCATTTGCCTCGGCTGAATTTCTTATGCAGGAATATAAAAATGTATCCTTGTGGTATGGAATCGGCGGGTATGTGGTGGCATCCTCCGTTGCCTACCTGAGAATGTATAACAACGATCATTGGTTCAGTGATGTAGTAGCCGGTGCCGGATTTGGAATCCTTTCGACCAGGTTGGCATATATCCTATATCCCAAAATAAAGAAGATATTTTCCCATACCCCCGTACCCAATTCAGTATTGATGCCCTGTTACCGAAACAGTTCTTTTGGAATTGCTTTTGTTCATGAATTCAAATAACATAAGTGCCTTCCGGTAATTTTCCAGCCGTTTTCGGCTGTCCAATCATTCGATCGGAGCCGCCTGAATATCTGGATTCTCATTTTTTTCCTTTTTGAAGTCCAATTTCCCAAACTTCCAGGTGAAATTTAGCCCAAACGACCGAAAGGGAATTTTCCTGAGACTGTTGATCGTAAAATCAGGTCCGTATAAAATGGTGGGCTGATTCAAATACTCGCTGAAAATATTGGTAGCGGTTATGGCAATGCTACCTTTTTTCTTCCACAACTGTTTTCGAAAAGCAAACGTATAGGTCGAGAAAGAAGGATATTTTCCTTGTATTTCATTACGTGGTGAATTGAAACTGGCGAAGAACTCGCCGGTGAGATTGGTCGTAAAATAATAACTCAGATTCATGTTTATTCGGTAATTCCAGCTCTCCACCTTTATTCCCGAATCCAGTGCGTTTATTCCTTGTCGATAGAATAAGAATATATTGGTCCTTACACTGAATTTTGGCGTAAAATGCAAATCTGAAAACAGATTGAGTCCCAAATTTTTTTCAGTGCCAATATTTTGTCTTGTGCTTACGGCAACATTTTTATACACGGTATCTCCGACCGGCAGACTGGCATAATAAACAACATAGGGTTGTATATCATCCTGATTCACCCGATAAAATGCCGTCACCATAAATGAACCACCCGATTGCAAATCATAGTTCCAACCAAGCTCAATTCGGTGTCCAATTTCAGGTTTAAGGTACGGATTACCCATTGTAACATTGTACGGGTCCGTCGTATTGATGAAGGGATTGAGATCCCGGTAATCCGGCCGCTCAATTCTTTTGGAATAACTAAGCTTCAGGGTTTGATTGTCATTTAATTTTTTACTCAGAAAGACGGACGGAACAAAAGTATTGTATCCAGGTTCTGAGACCTGTTGATTAACATCAGAAAAATAGGGATTTAAATTCGTCCGCTCGTATCGTATTCCAATTTTGGCATCTAGCCATTTAGCTACCGGAAAGTTGACTTCCGAATACAAGGCATACACTTGCTGCTGATAGCGGAGATAGTTTGATAGTGTGGAATCATAAAAATAAAGTCCGGATATAGGATTTAAACTTAAGACATTGGAAGTACTATGAATATCCGTAAATACCATTTTCCCTCCTATTCCCACTGTGACTTTCTTGCTTACCGGCTGAACGTAGTCCAAAACCACTTCGGTTTGCGTTTCTGTGCCCGGGTTGCTGTTGTTGGTTCCATAAAACAAACTGTCTTCCGGAAGATAATATTGAGTATTAATAGAATTAAAATTATTGCTTTCTATCGAGGTATGAATACCGATATCAAGCTCCTGATCTTCCTTTTCAAAAGTCCTTTTATAATCCAGACTGAGGTTTATATTGTGCAGCCTGAAATCACTTTGCGTTTGACTTAATGTCAAAACCTGGCTCAAAGGATTTCCATAATAGTCAGAAGTCGTCTGGTTTTGATTCTGGCTTCCTTTATTGGTGGTACCAAAATAATTGTTGCTGATAGATAGCGTGAAATTGTTTCTTTTAAGGCAGGTATAATCCAGGCTTATTCCACTTTCAATCCCGTAGCGGGTAAATCGGCTGCTTCCATCCTGATAAAGATTTACCTGAGTTTTGGAGCTTGTGTCTTGTGAAATACGTGTGGATGTCTGCGGGGTTGTGGCGGGTAAACGGGCATTTCCATTTATAAAGGCATTGATACCAAAATTTCCGTTTCGAACACTCAAATTAAGCGATCCATTTTCGTTCCTGCTGGCGGCTGTTAGGGAAACACTGCCATTGACTCCTTTTAATTGATTGTGCTTCAAAATAATATTGATAATCCCTCCCAATCCCTCCGCATCATATTTGGCACCCGGATTAGTAATAACTTCTATGCTTTTAATCTGACTGGCCGGAATGGATTGCAAAACATCCGCAATGTTGCTACCAAAAGCAGTCGAAGGCTTTCCATCAATGAGAAATCGAATACTGGAACTGCCGGCCAGTTCTACGTTGCCATCTACATCAACAGAAACCTGCGGTATTTTTTTTAATATATCAGTAGCTACTCCTCCTTGTGATGTAAGGTCTTTTTCAGCATTGAAAATCATTTTATCGATCTTATTTTCAATCAGTTTTTGGCCACCCACCACGGTAACATCCTTTAAGCTGGAAATATTTTGACTTAGCTTTATTTTTCCCAGGTCATGAAAGGCATTTTTATCCAAAACCAGCCCTTCCTGCCTATAGGGTAAATAGCCAATAGATTCGATCAGGATCGTATAATGGGCTGTTTTTGTGATGACCATTGAAAAAAGACCGAATTTGTCGCTGATGGAGCCAGTAATTGTATGGCGGTTCTGGTTGTCGATGAGACTTATTGTGGCATATTCCACCGGTTGCTGGGAAGCCGAATCCATGATCACTCCAAACACAATTCCTTTTTTTTCCGTAGGTCGGTCAGTTTGTGCATATCCTTTAGCAGATATATTAAGAGAAAAGAAAAGGAAAATTATTCTTACTGGATTCCAGGTCAACGACTGATCTTTAACGGTTTTTAATCAAAAGAGTCGTCAAAGATCCGTGCGAATTCTGTGGAAAGTCTGTGTTTTACCGCTTTGCCTGTGAATCAAGGGTCCGGAACACCATCGCAGAAACGTAGTGAGTCAAATCTTCGTCAACACTCCACACCGTGAAGAAGAACACTCCTGTCGTATTAATTTACCCAGGATTTTTTACCGAAAGAAAAAGTCGCACCCAATACCGGGCCGTTATAACCCCATTTGAATTCGCCGGTTACGTCATTTTTGGTCGTCTTGATATTAAAATTAAGCCCCGAATATGCAAGAGAAATATCCAGCTGACGGATAAGTTTATAAGAGAAAATCATGTTGTAGGCAATGATGCGGCCATTAATTTTATCAACGGTGAGTGAAAGGTAATCGAAGTCCAAATTGACGGCAAATCGGTTATTAAAAGCATATCCTCCCCAAACGCCTAAATCCGGCAAGGGAGCTGTAAATCCAAAATTATTGTCCTTAGAAGCTCCCGTACTCATACCATTCAGCGCAATGCCAGTTTTTGCCCCAACGGTATGGGCTCCAATCATCAATCCGACCTCATAAGTAGGTTTTTCAATAATCGCATACCCGTATGAAAACTGATAAATGGATGTATTGAAATAACTGTTGACCGAAGCATCAACCGGATAGGTTTGATCATTAAAATTTATATCCTTTTGTAAGGTATGGGTCGCATTTCGGCTCATATTGAAATAAGCAACGTTTACCCTGGACCGGCGTGAAATACGCCATTGGAAATTGGCTAAAAAAGTCACGACGCTGGCACCAAATCCGAGATCCTTTTGAAAATCAATTTCCGTTCCATCGGCCGCTCCGTTTGCTCCCACCTGTATTTTGGTATTGTTGACGGGCACAAACAATCCGGCAGTAAATTTGAATTTTTCGACCCACCAGGGAGCAACGAGTTTTGTGGATGCGGCAGAGTCCTTCGTCTGGCCATAACTAATAGAAACAGTACACAAAACAAGGGTAAAAAGAGCCAATATTTTCATATAAAAAACTTTGTGGCTCTTAATTTATCGATGCGAAAAGGAATTCAAACGCTTAAGAGTTGGTTTATATTCTTCATTTTCTCCAATTCCTTTCTACCTGCACACCGAATGTAAACATTTTTTTTTAGGCAGAGAAATCAATGTAAGGAATGGCTCAAGAGCACTGGACTCCACCGGAGAAATTGTATTATTGCCACTGAACAATTCATAAATGAAATCCGATAAATCAACCAAACAAAATATTTGGACAAAGATTTTCCATTTGATTTTGCCCTTTAAAAAGCAATTTCTATGGGTGGTTGTCCTGAGTCTACTGGGTACCGGAACCAGCTTGATTGAACCCCTCATTTATCGGGAAGCGATCAACGACGTGGCGGGAGTGTTTGTTGGTCAGGCCAGGGATTCTGCCAGAAAGGAAGTAGGTATGACCCGAGAGCCCCGAAAGAAAATCAAAGAACCTCATCACAAGGGCCATGTGGCAGCGAGAACTTCCAATCAGGCTTTGGATACTTTACTTTGGGCAGTTGTCTGGTTGTTCGTCATCAATATTGTTTCTACGGTTCTTTGGCGTATTGGCGAAAGTAAAAATGTAAAATTCTCCTGCGGGGTCGAACAGTCATTCATTTTGAGCACTTTTCGGCATGTTATGCACCTCCCACTTGATTTTTTTGTCAAAAGACCCGCGGCAGCCATCGCAAAACGAATCGACCAGTCTGAAGAAGTGTCGGCAGTGGTAAATGGTTTTTCGCAACAAATCCTGCCTGAACTCATTGGCTTGGTTGGCATTTTGGGTATTATGTTCTGGCAAAACCCTGGTTTGACGGCAGTGTCTTTGATCATCATTCCCTTTTATTTATTGATTGCCTGGGTATCGGCCAAAAAACTGGAAAACGGGTTGACGGAATATTACCAGAAATGGGAAAGTGTTTCCACCAAGATTCAGGATGCGCTCTCGGGTATAAAAACGGTTAAACTTTCTGGAGCAGAGGAAAAGGAATTGAAAAATCTGGAAGCTGTTTCGGCTGGCGCTTACGGCGATTATATTCACCGATCCAGACTGGCTAACAAATATGAATTCTGGGAGACTGTGCTTACCCATTTGTCCACGGCACTGGTTCTCGGATATGGAGGCTACCTTACGCTGGAAAGTAAATTGACCCCCGGGGATGTGGTGATGTTTGTCACTTACTTGGACAGACTTTATAGCCCGATTGACAACTTGGCGACCCTCTGGATTTCTGTTCAGCAAAATATTGTGTCAATCGCCCGGGCATTTAAAATGGTAGATCGGCCCGAAGAGGAAACTTTCACTAAGTCCCTGGAGCTAAACCTAGGGAGAATTGAATTCCGGAATGTGCAGTTTTCTTATACTCCGGATCGAAAAATACTGGATGACATATCTTTTTACATAGAACCCGGAAAACTGACTGCTATTGTAGGACCTTCTGGAGCAGGTAAAACGACGCTCGTTGATTTGCTCCTAAAGTTATACAAGCCCGATTCAGGCAGTATCTTAATTGATGATCAGAACATTGAAAACCTCAATCCTTCCAGTGTACGAAAACAAATAGGTATTGTTTCAGCCGATGGCGCATTGTTTAACGGAACCATTGGAGACAACATATCTTATAAAAGACCAGAGGCGGACAAGCAAGAAATCGAAAAAGCTGTTCTTGCTGCAGGCCTTGAACACACCGTAAATAGACTACCGCTTCGTCTGAACACCGTTGTGGGAGAAAATGGCATTGGTTTATCGGTTGGAGAAAGACAGCGAATACAAATTGCCAGGATACTGCTGGCCAAGCCCAAGATCTTAATTCTGGATGAGGCAACAGCCAACCTGGATTACGCGACAGAAATGGAAATCATATCCAGCATACATGCCATCAGAGCGCACAATACAGTAGTTATTATTGCTCATCGTTATTCCATGGTCAAGGATGCCGATCACGTAATTGTCTTAGAAGACGGAAAACTAACAGAAACCGGATCACCTGACGCGCTGATCCAAGCGGGGGGATGGTTTAGTGCTTTTTCAAAAACCAATAAAAATGAAAATGAGGATGTGATAGCAACCAATCCTGATGAAGAAGAGAGTGACGATTCTGAAAATGAAGAAGAAACAGCGGAATGATTAGCTGACAACAGATGGCTAAATTTTTGCATTGATTGTTTTACGCGAAAGATGCTTTTATGAAAATAGCAACCTACAATGTCAATGGTATAAACGGGCGTTTACCCGTACTCTTAAGATGGCTGAAAGAAACCGGACCTTCGATCGTCTGCCTGCAGGAATTAAAAGCTCCGGAAGAAAAATTTCCGGAAGCAAGCTTGCTGGATGCAGGTTATGAAGCCATTTGGCATGGTCAGAAAAGCTGGAATGGAGTAGCCATTCTTTCGAAGATTGGAAGACCCCGGGAGTTGCGTCGCGGGTTACCGGGAGATCCGGAGGATTTGCACAGTCGTTATATAGAAGCTGACGTGGGAGGTATTAGAGTTGGCTGTCTTTATTTACCGAATGGCAATCCTTATCCAGGACCAAAATTCGACTACAAACTAGCCTGGTTTGAAAGGCTAATCATTCACGCAGAAAAACTCATCGCCTCCCCGGGAACGATCATTTTAACCGGTGACTATAATGTCATGCCTACGGAATTGGATGTCTATAAACCGGAACGTTGGGTAAACGATGCTTTGTTCCGTCAGGAAGTGCGTGCAGATTTCAATAGATTACTCGCACAAGGATGGAAGGATGCAATCAGGAAACTCCATCCAGATGAAATCGTTTATACATTCTGGGATTATTTTCGCAATGCCTTCGGACGCAATGCAGGACTTAGGATCGATCATTTCCTTCTGAATTCCGAGGCGGAAAAACGCCTGCAGTCCGCGGGAGTTGACAAGTTTGTAAGAGGATGGGAAAAATCCAGTGACCATGCGCCTACATGGATCGAATTGAAATAAGAGAAATTTTCGTTGTTACCCCTGGCCTTTTTTATAAAAGAACTTATTGCAGGTTCTTATTCCCTTTCTGAAAATACGCTAGGTCGTTTATCAATATGTATAATTTTTGATCCCAGTTGCCACCACATATCCGCTTATAACAGCGCTGTCCTGTATGACCCGGTTATTGCTGTCAAAAGTATAGTAATGGGTAGCCGTTTCTGTATAACTGCTGGTTGTAAGTGTGGTTGTTTTCAACAGATTGGTATTTTGCGGGAGAAATGTCTGACCAAGTGTCAAGCTGTTGGGCTGATCTGTATAAAAAGTATTGACTGTTGTATTCCCCTGATCATCCACGGAAAGTGTCGCATTTCCATTGGCATCAAAGGTATTATTGGCGGTGCTGCTTAAGGTAGCAATGCCAGAAGAATAGTCGTAAGTTTTAAGCTGCACCAACAATTTGTTCGCATCATAAATATATTTTTCCGTCGTAGTGTCTTGGCTGTCATCATACTGAAAAGTACTGTCCACCTTAGATAAGTTGTTCAGGTAAAATATTTCATGGATACTCAACGAACCATTTTCGTATAGATCCATCGTATAGGAACTACTAGAAGGATACGCATACACAAAATTCAAAACGGGAGGTGCAGGGATGGATGTTACCCCGATCAAGCGATTTTTAGAGTCATAGGTGAGGTCATAGGTCGTCGAGGAATTGCCAATTATAGAGTTTCGGACAATTTCTGTGTAGGTTTTGGGTAATGAGGAACTGCCTGAGCTGGTTGAACTATTGTCCTTCTTGCAGGATGACATCAAAAAGGTTCCTGTAGTCGCCGCCAAAAAAAGAACAGTATTGCAGAAGGTAAGAATTGGTTTCATGATGGCTGTCTTAAAGGTGTGGGTAGAAAGATAATCATAATTATGGAGGTTGAATAGCAATCACGGACTTATACACGTTTGTTTTATAAGCATATCTAAAGGAAATACTTAGAGGCGGTTTGGTGTTGGAAGCTTTGACAGAACGCTTCCCTTTTCAGGGGTGAAGACAGCTTGAAAGAAATCTTTGTCGCAAACTGGCCTGACTTCACCGTCCAGCCGTTCGATCTTTCCTGAAAATTCAAGGGGTCGTAACCTTACTATCCACCGCCTGCTCCGTTTCAAAAGAAAGCACTTCCGGTCCGGGCCCGGTTTTTTCAACAGTAGAATTTCACCTCTCCTTTTCGGTTCGCTTAAAGCCATGAAATACTGAAAATGAGTCATAAAATAAACCACAAATGATGCTCGCAAAGGCTCCTGTCAAGATTCCACATTTTGCCCTGGCAGACAATGGAATTTTCCCCAATTCACTTCTGCCGATATTGATTTACAAGTCCGCCTTTCAATTGCCCAATAATCACGCGCCGGGAATAATTGAAGAAGTTTTCGATGAAAACGATTGGAAAAACTCCTGGAGAAATGGCATCTATGGATATCACCATTATCATAGTACTACCCATGAAGTGTTGGGAATTTATTGTGGTGAATGCCATGTTCAGCTTGGAGGAGACAGCGGGATCCAGCTCCAACTGGTAACAGGCGATGTACTGGTCATTCCGGCAGGTGTCTCCCATAAAAATATCGGCTCATCGGCGGATTTCAAATGTATCGGAGCATATCCAGAAGGAAGGGATTTCGATATGAACCTGGGAAAGGCAGGCGAACGTCCTGGGACAGACAGAAATATCGAAAAGGTCCCCATTCCTGCCTTGGATCCTTTGTATGGAGTAAATGGTTGCCTGCATCTTTACTGGAAATCCTAACTGGATGAATTAAATTCCATACCACTCCGCATGGCATAGGAATTGAATAAGTTCATTGAGCCAATTTATTGATCTTTAAAATAGTTTACAATGGGAAATCTTCTGTATGTCATCGCCGTGGTACTCGTTATAATTTGGGCCATTGGGTTTTTTGGATATGCGGCAGGTGGTATCATTCACCTCTTGCTGGTTATAGCAATCATCTTATTCCTCCTGAAATTTATTAGAAGGGAAGCCTGATTCAAACCATGAAAACAAATTGGGTAGGCCATCTTGGTCTGCCCTTTTTTTTGCGATGGTGCTTTATAACCTAGGTTCATTTT
>JABDAN010000007.1 GCA_013289175.1 Bacteroidota bacterium | reverse complement strand
CATAGCCATAGCCTCCATAATAACCATATCCTCCATAATATCCGCTATAATATCCTCCTTCCAATTTTACATCATTCATTACGAGCGAAATCGCAGGCAACTTCTTTTCAACATACATATCATCGATAAGTCGTAAAATCTTTCTATAAGTGTATCCTTGCCTAATTACAAATAGTGTGCAATCTGCATATTTCCCTAAGCTTATTGAATCACTCACTAGCCCTACGGGCGCAGTATCCATAACAACTATTTCGAATCTTTTACGTATCTCGCGCATTAAATCTTCGAGTTTGTTGTCCAGTAGCAACTCAGCTGGATTGGGTGGGATTGGACCACATGCTATGACATAAAAGTCGTCAAATCCAGGTACCTGCATAATAATATCGTCAATATTGGCACGTCCTATTATATAATTGGTAATGCCCAGTTTCCTTTTGAGACCGAGCCCTTCCAACACCTTTGGTTTACGGATATCGAACTCCATTAAAACAGTTTTTTTCCCACTTAAGGCCATCACTGCCGCTACGTTGGTACTTATGAAAGACTTTCCTTCAGAGCTGAATGACGATGTTACCAAGATAACAGGATTATCTTTCTTAATAGTCATGTATTTAAGATTGCTTCGCAGTATTCTGAACTGCTCTGCAATAAAACGGCGGCTATTACGAGTAACTACAAGGGTGCCATCTTCCTCAGAATGCCCAATTTCCGCTAGAATCGGCGCGTTTGTTCTTTTTTCCACATCTATTCTTCCAGATACTTTATCTCGCAATAATTCTCTTGCAGCAATTATACTTACAGGAATTAATATACCAGTAAGAAGATAGATAGTGTAAATTTTCCCCTTGTCCGGAATGACTGGCGTTGTTGATGCCAATGCTGGCTCAATTACTTTTGAATTAGAAATAGTAGAAGCAGATGAAATACTGGTTTCCAGTTTTTTCTGTAAGAGAAAAGAATAAAGGTCTTCTAATATCTTTTGTCTCCTCTCAAAATTTAGGAGTGTCATGGATTTTCCAGGAATAGATTTCAATTTACCTTCTAGAGAAGTTCCTTGTTGTATTAAATTATTCTTCCCGATTAAATATGATTGTTTTACATTTTTTAAGGTTTGAATAGTGTTATTTCTAACTTTTTCAAGTGAGGCATCCATGCTACGAATAAGCGGATTATTTTCGGTTGTAGTACGAAGGTTTGCATCTCGTTCTAATTGTAGTTGATTATACTGCAAAACATATTCCGCCAGAACTTTTTCATCTATTCCCAAAATTGTAGGTACCAATTTATGTTGATTTTCTGGCGCTTCAATATAGTCTAAGAGCCAATCAAGAACTTTTATCTTTGTATCAAATTGCAAAATTTTTCCCTCATTATCTTCAATGCCACCTAAATACATTTTAGATTGGGTGCTAACATCATAAGCATCATTGGTTACAGTAAATGATTTTACTCCGCCTTGCGAATTATTTAATTCTTCCTTTAAAGTATCAAGTCGGTCATCTATAAACCGAAGAGAATTATTTGAAATTCTATTTTTGTCTTCAATGGTCAACGAATCATATACGGCCATTAAAGTGTTTAATAAATGTTTGCCAAGTTCGACGTTTTCCGTCCTAAACGATAATGAAAGAATAGTAGCCTGATTGTCCGTTTGCACCACACCTAAGTCGGCCAAGAGCCATCCCGCCAGGGAACTTAAAGGAGCATAGCTTATTACAAAGTCGGGACTAGAAAGATTTTTTAAATTGTAGTACGAATTTCCAAATAAAACACAAGTATTGTTGCCTACTGTAAAAGGTTGACCAAAACTAATTTTCTGAGGGTTCTTTCCAAGAATAAATTGATTGTCTCCTGATAATGTAATGGCAAAACTAAAACCATCTTCTGGGTCAGGTAGCTTTGGAATTTCTAACCGAATTGGCGCGCTTGGATAGCTGAGACTAGCTCGGATTTTACCTTTGTTATAATATCGTATCTGTACACCCAGATCTCTCGCTACTCTTTGTAACACTGGTCTGGACTTCAAAATTTGAATTTCGTTATTTAGGTTGGAACTTTTCTGGTTTAAAAACATTTCATCGAAACGAGCATCGCCGCCAGGATTTTTACCTTCTTCCTTTATCAGCATGGATGCCTGCACTGGAAATATATTGGTAGTATATCTTATCTTAAGCCATCCCAAAACTATCGCTAGTATAGAACAAATAATAATCCAAGGAATATATTTCAAATATTTGAAAATAAATTCTCTTGGACCGATTTTCCAGGACATCTCCGAATTAGAGATATTTATCTGTTCATTTCCATTTACTAATTCAGACATAAGAGGTGATAATTAATTTGGCCTAAGGTCTAAAGAGAGAATAGACAATGGCAAAAGTTGATATAAAGGCAAGAGCCAGGGTGATATTTCGCGCTGTAACTATATCATTTGCTACAGATTTTTTCTTATTAGGCTCGACTATAATAATATCGTTCTGTTGCACATAAAAATAAGGAGACGCCATGATTTCCGGCTTGGTCAAATTCATCCAGGCGAACTCCCTTTTATTATTGTTTTCCCGAATTATAAAAACACTGTCTCTATCAGCAAATTGTGAGAGGTCACCACTAAGCGCTATAGCTTCCAAAATATTAATACGCTCACCCGGAATATTTACGACTCCAGGTTTTCCAACTTCACCCATTATTGTAAATTTGTAGTTTAAGAATCGAATGCTATAATAAGGATGCTGAAGGTATGGACTCAGACGTGCATCTAAGGTATCAACTAATGCTGCTTTTGTTAGTCCATCCACCTTTATCTTACCTATTCCCTGAAAAATTATCTCTCCATTTAAATCAACCTGGTAGCCTGGATCGGAAGGCGTGCCGGTACCTTTCTCCTGGGAAATACCCGTAGAAATACTATTGTTCCCTCCGGCAGAAGCCGCAGTTGATAATAGAGACTGATTAAATATTCTAGTGGCCTCTGGATTATCACTGAAAACTATTATACTTAAAATATCACCTTTCCGTATAACCGGTTCAACAGGATTTATGACACTTAATTTTGCAGTATCAAAAGGCCCGCGTATTAATATCAGCCCTTTAGTGCTGCCACAAGAACTCATCGTGTGCATAATCCATGTTCCAATTGCCGCAATTAGAAAATTTCTTAGAAGGGAAGTACGACGCATGATTAGTGTGTAAGGGTTGACAAATTCTTTTTTTCTATTGAAGCAATCAGGGCATATCCAATACTTTCAATTATTACTTTTACTCGGTTGCCTTCTATTTTTAGAATCTTAGCTTCATGATCCATAAATAAACCCTGACGGATAATGACCTTTCCATCCTCTCTGAGTTGAACCGGTTCAGTCAACACATTTTCATACTCATTCAAAAATTTCCGGATGGTCTCAATTTCTCTGGCAGGAATAATGGCCGGTTTGCCCTGCCAGTAAACAAAATTCATAACCCCTGCCGTCATGCGTACCTTAGTCTGCTCTTCTTCGTTCACACGGGCAAATACATAGGATTTAAACAGGGGTTCTTCCACCGTTTTCATCCGGTCACTCCATTTTTTTCGGACTTTGTTCAAAGGGCAGTAGGATTCGATTTTTTTATCCGCGAGTAGGGAATGCACTTTTTTCTCCCAGCGGGGTTTGGTGTAAATCGCATACCAATGGGAGGTTAACGCCGACAAGATAAATTCATTTTAAATAATATGCGAAAAAGCTGCAACAGACATATGGCTTCGCCATCTCAGTCACATTCTTTTCCTGCAACCGATTAACTTTCAACATTCTATCAATCCGACACCCACTACTACAAATCCCGTTCCTACCCCATATAAGAAAAGGGTGCAAATAGCCATTTACTGATGACTTTCTGCACCCTTCCAAATATGTAGACCTTTATAACAAATAAAACTCGCCAGACTTTTAATCACAGGAATGATTGATTAGCGACAGTTAGACCCTTTCTGGTTGATTTTCATCATTCTAGCACTTATCCCCAGTCCCATTCAACAGATTTTCGCCGCCTAGCAAATATAACGGTTTTTCATACCGGGAGAACAGGATTTTGAATGAGCTAACGAGGACTTACCTGCGCAGGCTACCCTGGATAGGCTCGCCCTTAGCCCGCATCCTTATTTCAGGGGTTAAAAAATAGGTGATTAGAAGGCAGAATGGAAACATTTGATTCTGCATGTAACTTGTTAGTTTTCCGAAAAATGGGCTGTTCTTAGAATAAACTTCCTTGCAAACCCGGTCTTTTAAACTGGCTGCAGTCCAACTCCCACTCCTCTGCGTTTAATCCATATAATTTTCCATATTTCTTATACTGTTGATTTACCAACTCAGCAACATTGCCTTCTCCCCGCATCCGGACGCCGAACCGGGAGTCGTTTACTTTGCCATCATGGGAGTTTTCAATCAAATGCCAGACTTTATCAGCCCGGTCGGGGAAGTTTTTGTGGAGCCAGTCATGGAAAAGCAGTTTGATCGCGCCGTTTAGCCGGATAAAGGTATAAGCCGAAAAACTGGCGCCATTTTCGGTAGCCTCCTTCATAATTCGCTGCATTTCATGTTCATTCAGGCCGGGAATCATGGGACCGAGCATGACGCCGGCCCTTACTCCGGCCTGACTCAGTTCCCGGATTACTTTCAGTCTTTGGCTGGCAGTAGTGGTTCTGGGTTCCATTTTCTGTCGCAGCTCTTCATTAAAGGACGTGATCGAAACCAATATGGAAACCAGGTTCTTTTTAGCCATTTCCTGTAACAAATCTTTGTCCCGAAGCATGCCTGCATTTTTAGTAATCATCCCCACCGGCTGATTGAATTCGTTGCATACTTCCAGCAGTCCCCGGGTCAGCTGGTATTTTTTTTCCGCTGGTTGATAACAATCTGTATTGCCGCTCAGTGAAATGGGCACCGGTTCCCACCGAGGATTCATCAGAAATTTCCTGAGAAGTTTGGGTGCATTTTTCTTGACTATGATCTTTGACTCGAAATCGGTACCGGCGCTATAACCCCAGTATTCATGGGTATTGCGTGCATAACAATAAATGCAACCGTGCTCACATCCGGCATACGGATTCATACTATACCACATGCCAACATCCGGGCTATCTACTTTGTTGACGATCGATTTGGCTTCTTGTTCAATGTATTGTGTGGGTGCATTGGCATCAGTCCAGTCATCGATGGATTCAACATTTTCCCGGGTGTTTTCGTTGCGCAAAAATTTATTGCGCGTATTGATCTGCGCGCCGCGTCCTTTTTTGTATTCCATAAACTAAAAGATTAAAAAGCTCGTATCCCAAACCCTCTATCAAGGTCGATTCGAAAAAAATATAACATCAAACAATGGATTCAACTGAACAATTCTCCTTGTTTGGTATTAACTGGTAAATTCTGAAAGGCAAGCCTGTAAAGGATTTGCCAGGCTTTTTCACCCATCCGTCTTTTAAGCAAAAGCATATCAGATGCAATGAATCGTCCGGTGAAATGACGATGGCTGTAATCGAGCCAGCCTTTTTCATATTGCCAGGGAAGCAATTTTGCGGAGACGATCACGTGCGGGTCATCTGCAAAATAGGGTTTGTGGTCGTTGTCTGGTTTCAGCAAACGCTGTGCTTCCCGGATTTCCCGGATAAGTTCCTTTATCAATTCCCTGGAAAGCACCTGGATAAATATGGAATGCGAAGGGTAAGAACCAAAATCCTTCAATTCCACTTTGATTGGATGAAAAGACATGGCAATTGTTTTTAGTCGGTTTACCACCCGCTCCTCCATCATCTCATACTGATTGAACCGGGCAAGCATCAAATGCGGCTTTCCCCAACCATTGTGGTAAGAATGATAGGTTTCAGAAAATTCTTTTCTTACTGTCATGATTTTTTTTCGGAGTTCTTCGTGGGGTGACAAAACCATCATGTACTCCTGAAGCCTATAACCCGGCATGGTCTGTATGAGTGTTTCCATTGAGTTTGTTTAATAACTGATAGACGCCAACCTGGATGATTCAACTGTTGTGCCATCGGTCCAATGACTAAATAAATTAGTATAAATATACTAATTTATTTAGTAATAAAACATAACTTTAGAATTCATAAAATTCTGTAAATCAGAGGATTACTAATAACTGATATATAAAATTACTTTTATATTACCTTCATATGGTGATAAAACTGAAACACTATAGTGGGATTGTTTTATTAGCTGCCTTCCTCATTGTTAATTCCTGCGCTAAAACAAGCAATCCAAAAGGCCCCCCAGGTACAGGTACACCTACACCGGATACGACCGTTTACATAGCGGGCAATATCGGCACCAATGCCGTTTTGTGGAAGAACGGAACTGCCGACACGCTGTCTTCGACGATAAGCACAGCCAATCAGGTCATCTTATCCGGCACAGATGTGTACGTTGCGGGCGTCAGTCAAGGTATTCTCAATCCCTCTACTGTCAGCCCCGTTATTCAATCCGGACAATATGTTTATTGGAAAAATGGAACTCAAAATAGTATAGACACCGTTCAAATTATTGGTCATCCGGGCTCTGTTGCCGTAGCAGGCGGGGATGTATATTACGCAAATGGTTATGCCTGGAAAAATGGGGCTATGATTTTATTGCCAGCGATCTCAACAAAACCAACAAATAACGGTACCGGCAATAATGGACAAGGAACCGTTATTACCAATTTTGCAGTAGGCACCGATATTTACTTTGCGGGCATTGACAGTTTGAATAACGGCGTCTATTGGAAAAATGGAAATTATAATCTGGCAGCTCCATACGGAGGTAGGGGAACCACCATGCCACTGGTTTCATCAATGTATGTTTCAGGAAGTGATGTCTATCTAGCGGGCATGCTCGACCGGGGCGTATATTGGTTAAACGGCACCGCGAATTTTCTGCAACCCGGAAACAACAATATGGCTTTTGTGGGTAGCATCAATTCCATATTTGTTCTCGGAACCGATGTCTTTACTACTGGAAGACTACTCCCTTTTGGAATACCTCCTGCCTATTGGAAAAACGGGATTGAAAATGATTTGCCCGTGATTAATCCGCCTGACGCCTTCACTACCTATACAACCACTTCTGTTTTTGTTTTGGGATCGGACGTATATGTGTCCGGTTTCTCAAGTTATTTTCCGGCACCTTATGCTATCAGCTACGATACGGCTGTTTACTGGAAAAATGGGGTAGAAACAAGTCTGCGCAGGGCCGGAAGGGCCAATTCTATTTATGTTAAACCGAATTGAAATCTTTTGGCCAGAAAGAATTCACCATCGACATAGGGCGATCTCTTGTTTGAAAATCATCCCCTAAAATCAATCCCTAATTCAGCACGCTGTTTTCTTTTACGATGTCGATTCCGTCCAATTTTTTGATGGCGTCCCAACCTCCAATAATGTTATGAAGATTATGGATACCCTGTCTTTTGAAAAGGGAAGCTGCAATGGTACTGCGATATCCTCCGGCGCAATGGACGTATATATTATCAGAATCTTCAAATTCAGCCATGGCGCCTGGGTCGGTTAATGTTTCCAAGGGAATATTTCTTGCTCCGGCCACATGTCCATCGGCAAATTCCGTTTCCCTACGCACATCCACCACCTTTAATTTTATATCAAAGGGTAAATCCATCGCAAATTCATCGGCTTCGATGTTAACGATCAGGTCGATGGGTTCGCCGGCTTCCTTCCAATTGGCAAATCCACCTTCCAGATAACCACTCATTTGGGCAAAACCGACCCGGGCAAGTCTGACCACACTTTCTTTTTCTTTACCTGGCTCTGTTACCAGGACAAAGGGTTTATCAAAAGGCAGCAGGCTACCGGCCCATTCTGCAAAGCGGCCATCCAGACCGATATTGATCGAACCGGGTATAAATCCATCAACGAATTCTGAGGAAACCCTCGTATCCAGGCAGATGGTATCGTCATCGGCGATCAATTTCTTAAACGCCTCAATCGAAAGGGGCTTCATGGCATTTTCCATGACCTCGTCCAGACTTTCATATCCTTCTTTATTGATTCGGGCATTCACTGAAAAATATTGGGGTGGTGTGTTCAGTCCATCTGTGACTGCTTTGATAAATTCCTCTCTACTGCTGGCTTTCAAGGCGTAGTTGGTTTTTCTCTCTTCGCCCAGGGTACTGATAGTATCTGGTCCCAGATTTTTACCGCAACTGCTGCCCGGGCCATGGGCCGGATAAAGAATAATATGATCCGGCAAAGGAGCAATTTTTTTCTGGAGAGAATCATAAAGCAAGGCAGCCAGATCTTCCTGGGAAAGGTTTCCGCTGCTGAGGTCCGGACGACCTACGTCGCCGACAAAGAGCGTATCACCGGTAAATATCGCATACGGATCACCGTTAGCTTCCCGCAAAAGAAAACAGGAAGATTCCACCGTATGACCTGGCGTATGCAAGACCTCAATGGTCACGCTGCCGAGTTTGAAAATCTCGCCGTCTTTCGCCTTATAGATCGGAAAGGAGGTTTCTGTTTCCGGTCCAAAAACGATGGGTGCGCCGGAGGCCTGGGCCAGATCCAGATGGCCGCTGACAAAATCAGCGTGAAAATGGGTTTCAAAAATGTACTGAATGGTCGCCTTTCGTTCTTTGGCAAGCACCAGGTATTCCTCAATATCCCGGAGCGGATCAATGATCGCGGCTTTTCCATCGCTTTCAATATAGTAAGCTGCTTCACTTAAACAACCCGTATACAGCTGTTGAATATACATTTCAATACTTTGTGCAAAAATACCGCTTTAGCCTTAAAGCATTCATGGTCCAATCAGGTGGACCGACATAATATGCTGTTAAGCATGAAAGTAAGGGGACCCCTTCGGGGAGTTTGCACGGATTTCACAGTAAGGATGGCTGAAGGCCTCCCCACGCAGGTAACACTAGAGAAGCAACAAATGCACGGTTTTCATAATATCACTGATCCGGTCCGGATTAATGGTATAATGAATAAATTTTCCATCCCGCTCTGTTTTGACGATACCCGCCCGGCGAAGGATCGCCAGGTGTTGAGAAGCGACCGACTGCTCTAACCGAAGCTGGATATAGAGTTCCGTGACAGTCAGCTTTTTATGCTCATCCAGGATACGCACAATTTGCTGGCGAAGTTTGTGATTCAGGGCCCGCAGGATCATCGCAGCCTTTTTCAGATTGATAAAATCTACTTTGACTGCAGCTTCATCCCCCGCTTCGGCATTGAGGATCATCCAATAGTTACTGCTTGTACCACTCATACAGGTTCATTCGGTTGAAGGTTTAAAAAAAGCTATTTGTATTGGATTTGGGCAATCTTTATATGACAAGCAGCGTATCAAAAGGAATCGTAATATAGATTTTTTTTCAATAAGAGAAGAATTCTTTCAAATAAACCGGGGCGGCATAGACGGGGTCAACCCATTTTTTTGCCAGGTAATCTTCTTCAGCTAGCCTTGCAAATGATTGAATTATAGAATTTTGTGGGAAAAAAATGGCCCGAGTGGAGTTCGTAATTTTTTCCCATTTTTCAGCACCGCTGCCCGAAAAAACGATGGGATTTTCAAATAATTCCCTTTCAAATGAATTTTTATCTAATATCTTGGCCTGGGGTGGCATGATTTCTTTTACAGTACGATGGGTGACTTCGTAAAGGGCTGTAAACACTTCATCCCGGCGTGCATCGATCATGGGACAAAGAAGGGCCCCCCTTTCAGAGGCGACTGTTTTCATGGAGTCGGCCATCAAGAACAGGCTATTCTGGGTGATCAAGGGAATTTTAATCGCATAACAAAATCCCTTGGCTGCGGCCATTCCAACCCGGAGTCCGGTATAGGATCCGGGACCCGCCACGACAGCGACTGCTTGAATTTCCCGAATGGAAAGTCCCGCAGCCGCCAATATCCTCCCCAAAGCCTGGTGAAGCCAGCTGGCATGTTCTTTTGAAACCCCATTTTCTTCCAGCTGAAGGACCTCGCCTTCCCGGGCCAGTCCGACCAAACCTTTTTCCTGTGACGTATCTATGAGTAATATCATGTTAATGAGGGTCTTTCCATCCGTCGGCCAATACATACAAACCGTCTGATTCGGACAGTTTCTCCAACAAAGCCAACACCCGTTGTTTTCCGATAATCGATTCCCATTCAAAGGGTCCGTAGGGATAACCCGTACCCAGTTTCATGGCAATGTCGATCTCTTCCTTTGAGCTGATGCCCTGATCCAAGGTAAAATATGCTTCATTTAAAATCATGGCAATGATCCGGGGAGAAACCAAGCCCGGACAATCTCTGACAAAAATTAAATCCTCCCCAAACATGACAGCGGCTGTTGCTTGCACCTGCGGACGGGCAGCAGCTTCCAGACAGTTCCCCTTGAGAAATCCTGGCCAGGCATTGATCCGAATGAAAGAGGGATGAATTTGATCGAGTGTATCGACAACGGAATTGACTAAAATCGGTTTGGGCAAGAGCTTCGCCAGCTCCGTTATTCTCTCTGGCCTCGGTTCAAAACGCAAGTCAAAAAACGCATCGGCCATATGGTGAGCCCAGAGCGAATCATTCTCAGAATACACGACTTCGTGTTTTCGGAAAAAAGGAGACTGGACGATTTCTTCTTTCTGTGAATCGCTGGCAAGAACGGCAAAGATCATGTTGGTCGTTCTTTATAGGGCTGAGACGAATTGTTTGAGGAAGCGTACATCATTTTGGGAATAGAGACGCAAGTCGTTGATCCGGTATTTCAGCTGACAGATTCTTTCCACACCCATGCCGAAAGCAAAGCCGGTATATTGTTCCGAATCAATCCCAAAATTTTCCAGCATTTTGGGGTGGACCATCCCACTGCCAAGAATCTCCACCCACCCACTCTGTTTGCAGACCGTACACCCTGTCCCTCCACAGATCAGGCAGGTGATATCCATTTCCGCACTGGGTTCTGTAAATGGAAAATAAGAAGGGCGAAACCGAATTTTTACTGTTTTGCCAAACATTTCCTGTACAAAAAAATAAAGGGTTTGCTTTAGGTCCGCGAAAGAAACATTTTCGTCGACATAGAGTCCTTCGCACTGATGAAAAAAACAATGAGCCCGGGCACTGATGGTTTCATTGCGGTAAACACGGCCCGGACAAATAATCCGGATAGGAGGTTTTTGTGTTTCCAGCACACGTGCCTGAACACTGCTGGTATGGGTACGGAGTAACCAATCGGGATTTTTATGAATATAAAAGGTATCCTGCATATCCCGGGCGGGATGGTCCTCGGGCAGATTCAGCGCCGTAAAATTATGCCAGTCGTCTTCGATTTCAGGTCCTTCGGCTACGGCAAATCCGAGCCTGCCGAATATCTGCACGATGCGGTTGCGAACCAGGCTGATCGGATGTCTGGTTCCTACAGCGATGGGATCTCCCGGGAGCGTCCAGTCCGTTGAACTGTCTGGGGATGCTGAACCGCCGACGGTTTCTTTTACTTGTTCATATTTGGATTCAGCGAGCTGTTTGAATTCATTTAAAATCTGACCAAATTCTTTCTTCCTGTCTGCAGGAACATTTTTCATTTCCTGGAAAAGATTTTTCACGATTCCCTTGGTTCCCAAAAAACGGATCCGGTAAGTTTCGGCGGCCTCCGCACCCGTTAGTTGCGTATCGATTATTTCCTTCCGGTAACTGTCCAATTTTTCCAGTAATTCTTCCATGGCGCAAAGATAAAAGGAAAAACAAGTGTAAGTTTGTTTCAAATCGCGGTGAATGTTGTACAGTCTGCATATCCTTGACTACCTCGACCCGGTAAATGTCCCGGAAATTTCCAACGATGAAGAATATAAGGACGGACAGGTTGGAAAACTCATTGAAGTATATGAAGAAGAATTCCCGGACCTCCTCCAGGCCGACCTGGTGCTGGTCGGATGCCGGGAAGAACGGGGTGCCCGCCGCTCGCGGACAGTTCTAGACGGTCCAGACAGAATCCGGCGTCAGTTTTACCAGCTCTATCACTGGCACAGCGACCTGCGTCTGGTCGACATAGGTAATATTAAAGCCGGCGCCTCCCTGAACGATACCTATGCAGCCCTCCGCTCTGTGGTGAGTGAGCTGCTCGGCCTTGGGAAAACCATCATCATTCTGGGGGGATCACACGATCTGACCCTGGCTCAGTATCAAAGTTATGTTTCCCGAAAAAAATTAATAGAAGTGACCTGCGTGGATGCGCTCATTGACATTAATATAGACTCTACCCTGCGCAGTGAGAATTTTTTGATGGAACTCTTAACGGACGAACCGAATTTCATCCACCACTATAACCACATTGGATTCCAGAGTTATTATGTACATCCGAAAATGCTGGAGACCATGGACAAACTCCGTTTCGATTGTTTCAGGGTCGGAAAGGTGAAAGAATTCATCGACGAAATGGAACCCGTATTGCGTAATTCGAATATGCTGAGTTTTGATGTTTCTGCCATCGCCCATGCTTTTGCACCAGCCAATTTTTTATCCCCCAATGGCCTGTCGGGTGAAGAAGCCTGCTCCATCATGCGTTATGCCGGACTCAGTCCCAATATCAGCAGCATTGGTATTTACGGCTATATTCCGGAAAACGACGAGCACGATATTACTGCTAAACAAATCGCCCAAATGCTTTGGTATACCGTGGATGGAAGGAACAAGGGCCAGCGGGAAGCCAGCCTCACAGACAAAGAATATTTCGTGGAATACCACACGGCATTTGCTGAAGTACAAACCATCTTCCTGCAGAGCAAAAAAACCAATCGGTGGTGGATGCAGTTGCCTGATCAGAAGTTTATCGCCTGCTCCTACCAGGACTATTTACTGGCCAGCAGCAATGAAGTTCCGGAACGCTGGTTGAGGGCTCAAGAACGTTAAGGGGAATATAGAAGTATTCAAAATACATTACCCGAATCCAATAAAAACTGAAAACTTGGCTTTACACAGACAAAGAAACTATCCTTCAAGACTTTCATTTTTATTTTCATCTTTTCTATTGTGCTCCCTTTCTATCGCGTCTGCCCAATCTCTTGCGATACCCGATCCCTCCCTGCGGCAATTGCTGGATAGCAAAGAACTCAAGTCGGCTCATGTCGGTGTGTTTGTTTATGACGACTCCACTAAAAGAGTTATCGCAGACTACCAGGGCGATAAATATTTTGTACCGGCAAGCAATACAAAATTATTTTCACTATATGCGGGAATGAAATACCTGGATGATTCTTTGGTTGGCATCCGTTTCACAGAAAATGATACAGCGCTTTTTATTTATCCTGCCGGTGACCCGAGCTTTCTACATCCGGACTTCCAAAGCCAACCCGTATTAGATTTCCTGAAAAAGACAAAGAAAACGATCTATCTCGTGGATTGGGGGTGGCAAGAAACGCCTTTGGGTGTTGGATGGTCCTGGGACGATTACAATGAGGACTACTCAGTTGAACGCAGCCAATTTCCGATTTATGGGAATTTTATTCGCTGGAAGCAGGAAAGATCCGAATACAAGGGAAAAATGAGTTTGGGTGAATCCATTACCGCAACCAGTTCTCCTGAAATTACCTGGAAAACCAGATTTCAATCCGATACACTTCAAGAGGGGGAATTCGTGAAACGAGTCTATGATTCAAATGTCTTTACACTTCATCTCCACCTGGAAAAATACAAAGATCACCAGGACCAAGATGTCCCCTTTATTACCAACAACCTCAATTCAGCTGTTGAATTGTTGAAAGATACCCTCGGAAAAACACTATTTATTTATACGCCTTTGGAGGGAACGCCTTCTCCTGAAATTAGGAGTGGTTACTCCAATGCGCTGCAATCCATCCATTCCCGACCGGCCGATTCGGTTTTCAAACCCATGATGTTTCGCAGCGATAACTTTTTTGCGGAGCAGACCCTGCTGATGGTGAGCAGAAAACGCCTGGGGATTCTGAAAGATGATCTTATAATCGATTCACTGCTAAGCGGACCGCTCGCTGATCTTCCCCAGAAACCCTCCTGGGTGGATGGGAGCGGATTGAGCCGCTTCAATTTGTTTAGCCCCCTGGATTTTGTCACCCTGCTCGTCAAGTTCAAAAATGAATTCGGCATGGACCGGATGAAAAGAATCCTGCCAACCGGTGGGACGGGAACCCTGAAAAACTACTATCATTCCGATAGTGGATCGGTGTACGCGAAGACGGGGTCATTGACAGGAGTAATCTGCATCAGCGGATATATCTACACCGTCAAAAAGCGTTTGCTTGAATTTTCAATCCTTGTCAACAACAACGAGGGAGGTGGATCTGCCATCAGAAGGCAAGTAGAAAATTATGTCGACTCCCTTCGGAAGAATAATTAAATCGGATTAAACAAAGGACTGCTCCCTGGCGATCCATCTTTACGGTTTGGAAAAGTTATTCAGCTCTTTAAGAAGATTCTGATGTCTGAAAAACCACGCGGATTTTCCTGAATCGAGTCTTTAGGTAACTTGCAGTATGAAAGGCAAACCTCTAATTAACCGAATCCATAAAATCCCTGCCCACGCGCGTCTGTGGATCGCACTCTTCGTAGCACTCCTGGTATTTTTGCTGGCTCAAAAAACGCCCCCAGCGATCCAGTTTATATTAGCATGGAGCAGTTTTAGTTTTTCAATCCTCCTGTTCTTATGGACCAATATCGTGACGGCTACACCCAATGAAGTAAGAATTATCGCCGAAAAGCAGGATTCAAGCCGGGTCATTATTTTCGCTTTTGTCCTCTTTGCATCGCTGATTAGCCTTTTTGCAGTTATTTTTTTACTGAGAATCCTGCCCGATACCAAGCAGGCCGGCTATAGATATCATATCGGGTTCTCGATCATATCGGTCATTTTATCCTGGCTCTTGATTCATACCATTTTTGCCATCCGCTATGCCCATCTCTATTATTTGGCAAAAAAGAATCCAGGTACCAATCCCACCGGTGGATTATTGTTTACTACCAACGATGCACCGGACTATTTTGACTTCGCTTATTTTTCTTTTGTGATTGGTATGACCTTTCAGGTTTCTGATATTCAAATTACTTCAAGACATATCCGAAGAATTGTACTGGGCCATGCGCTGCTCTCCTTTATTTATAATACCGTTATACTGGCGCTCACCATAAATATAATCTTCGGCTTGATTCAGAAATAGAAAATACCAGATGCCGGCATTGCCAATGCAAACCTGTCAACTCAGTTGGCAAATTTTCATACCAATCCTTATAGATCAAACTTTTCTACCGAAAATTTTCTCTAGGTATTCGGGTTTGAATTCCACAAACACAGATTTCCCGCTGGGAGAAGTATTGGGTTGCAAACAGCGAAAGAGATTTTCAGTGAGATCCCGCATTTCGTTTTCAGAAAGCGGCGTTCCCGATTTAACGGCCTGTTGCCAAGCCAGGGTGCGGATCATTTTTTCCTGCAAGGAATTTATTTTTTCACTCCCGGAATGCTTGCAGTGTTCCAGGAGCTCTTCGATTGCTTTTTTTGCGTCCCCTTCTGATGAGCCGGCCGGTGTACCCTGTACAATAAAACTGTCCTTTCCAAAAGGTTCTATCACATAACCCGTAGCTTTTAAAGCCGGCAGCAGCTCCTGTAGCATCAACCCATCTGTCGGGGCGAGGGTGAGTGTAGTGGGGAACAACCCGGGTTGCGAGGCCAAGGGTTTACCCTCAAGGGCCATCATCATTTTTTCATAGAGTATGCGCTCGTGGGCGGACTGCTGGTGGATCAGCAAAAAGCCTCCTTGAGTTTCACAAACGATATAGCTGTTTTGCAGCTGAAAGAATTTGGTTATCTCGTCTTTGAAAAGTGGTTCAGCGGAAAACCGGGCATAGAGCGACTGAAATGATGTGGTGGCCTCTGGAGAGTCAGGTTGTTTGGATGGACTGGAAACAGAAAGGTCTATATTTTCTTCCTCCGGCACGGTGGTTCTCCAATGAGCCAGCGTGGCGTTGGCAGAAGGTTCTATGAAATGTGCCTGGTTTTTCCTGGTAAAGGTTTGAAAAAGGCTCGAAGATTCAATATCGGACGCTGATTCCGCCGGCACAGGTTTACTGACGGCATCCAACTGCTGAATCGCCGGATCCAGATCAAAATCCAGGCTGGGGGTAATACTGAACTGAGCCAGGGCGTGTTTGACGGCCGCCTGCACAAATGCATAAACGATTTTTTCGTCCTCAAACTTGATTTCCTGCTTGGTCGGGTGCACATTGATATCTACCCGGGAGGGGTCGATCTCAATAAATAAAATATAAAGTGGAAAACTGTCTCCGGGAATCATTTGCTGGAAGGCCGTCATCACGGCGTGATGCAGGTATCCGCTTCGTATATATCGGTTGTTGACAAAAAAATATTGATCCCCCCGGGTTCGTTTGGCGATATCGGGTTTTCCGACAAAGCCGGCAATATTGAGATAGTCCGTATTTTCCTGAACGGAAACCAGCTTAGATGTGTAGTTGGATCCCAAAATCTGAACGATCCTTTGTTTGAGAGTACCTTTTTCCAGGTGAAAAACTTCCTGACCGTTGTGAAGGAGAATAAACCGGATTTCAGGAAAAGAAAGCGCGATCCGGATGAATTCATCTACGATATGCCGCATTTCAGCCGCATTGCTTTTTAGAAAATTACGGCGAGCCGGCACGTTGAAAAAAAGATTCTTCATCGCAATGCTGGTGCCGTTGGGAAAAGCCACCGGTTCCTGCATTTTGACAATGCTGTTCTCCATCTCTACATAGGTTCCCGTTTCATCCACCGGCCTTTTGGTCTTCAGTTCCACCTGGGCGACCGCTGCTATGGAGGCCAACGCCTCGCCCCGGAAGCCCATCGTACGGATCCGGAAAAGATCATCAATATTTCTGATCTTGGAAGTGGCATGGCGTTCAAAAGCCAAACGGGCATCACCGACACTCATGCCCTGTCCATTGTCGACGACCTGAACCAAAGACTTTCCCGCATCCTGAACAATCAGCTTTACCTGTGTAGCGCCCGCGTCCAGGGCATTTTCCATCAGTTCTTTCACGGCACTCGCCGGCCGCTGGATTACTTCACCAGCAGCGATCTGATTTGCAATATTATCCGGTAATAATTTTATCAGGTCATCCATCACACGAGGCCTTTTTGGCTGGGCAATTTAGTGGAAAAAAATTTCATTTTCCTTCGTAGGTTTACCATGGAATGGTGGGTGGTTCCGGCTTTCCTTTAAAATGCGTGAAGCGTCAGAGGGAAAACGTTGACCACCGGGCTTTTAAAAATCCTACATGAAAAATGTTCTGCTCGTTATTCTAGTTGCTTTTTCTATTTCAGTCCGCGCCCAATACAATGTAAATCTACCACCCAACCACTGGGTGGATTCAGTTTTCAATACGCTGACCGATACCCAGAAAATCGCACAGCTCATCGTGGTGCGTCTCTCGTCCATCGATGCCGGGACGGGGAAAATAACCTTCTATGATGTCCAGGTAGATTCCGATTTGCGTCGCTATGACATCGGGGGCATCTGTCTGTTCCAGGGTGGACCCAAACAGCAGGCAGCACTGATCAACCATTTCCAGGCGATTGCACAAACACCCGTTTTGTTTTCGATCGACGCAGAAAACGGATTGGGCATGCGCATGTTGGACAGTGTAGCAGCGCTCCCCAGACAAATGATGCTCGGCGCCGTCCAGGACCCAGCCCTCATTTACAGTTATGGCAAAACGGTCGCCGAACAGTGCAAGCGGATGGGGATACAGGTTGACTACGCACCCGTGGTGGACGTGAACAACAATCCGGATAATCCCGTCATCAACGACCGGTCTTTTGGAGAAAATCCCCAGCGGGTTGCAGAATTTGGTATTCAGTATATGAAGGGCCTCCAGGACAATGGCGTGCTGGCCACCGCCAAACACTTCCCCGGTCACGGCGACGTTTCTGTGGATTCCCATATGGACCTGCCGGTGATCAACAAGAGCCGCCAAGAACTCGACACCCTGGAATTATATCCTTTCAAAAAACTATTTGAAGCAGGTATCGGGAGCGTCATGATCGGTCACCTCTTCGTACCAGTCATTGACAACCGGGATCACCGAGCCAGTTCCATTTCTGTCAATACCGTCACCAACCTGCTTCGTAAACAAATGCATTTTACGGGACTGAGTTTTACCGATGCCCTGGAAATGAAAGGTGTCAGTAAATATTTTCCGGAAGGGGAAGCTTCCGTAGAATCCCTCATCGCCGGAAACGACATGCTATGTCTACCCGGGGATGTATCCCTGAGTATGGAAAAAATATTCAAGGCCATCGGGGAGAAAAAATTAAGCTGGAAAGACCTGAACGGACGTGTAAAAAAAGTGCTGACCGCAAAGTATCAGTTGGGGTTGTCCAGCTGGCAACCCATCGATACCACCCACCTGGTTGAGGACTTAAACAAAGATGTGCCAGAATTATACCGCAATGTGGCCAAACAGGCTTTGACCTTGGTCAGAAGAAATGATCGCCCCCTGGCAGGACCTTCTGCCAAAAAAGTGGCTTATATAGGATTTGGGCTGACCAGCGACAATGTTTTCAGCAAACGCATGCGGGATGACTTTCAGGCGAACACCTATTATTTTGATTATGGCCTGGATAGCGTGAAAGCGGCAGCGGCGCTGGAGTTGCTGCGCAACCGCTACGATATGATCGTGATCGGGCTGCACAATATCAACCGCTATCCCGCACATGATTTCGGAATCAGTGCTTCTGCCCTACAGCTAATGAAAAATCTCGACCGGCTGCCGGGTGCCGTGACATTTGTTTTCGGCAATCCATATGCGCTCAAATATGTCTGTGATGCTTCCGTGCTCATGGAATGTTATGATGACAATGACATCACCCAAAGTGTAGCAGCAGACTGGTTGGATGGAAAATTTCAGACCAAGGGTCACCTTCCCGTATCCGTATGCGAAGGAATCAAGGCCGGCTTTGGCATTACCTATTTTCGGGGCGTGCTGCCCGAAGTACCTGCAGAATCCCTTGGATTCAGTGCGGCCAAACTACAACGCATCGATTCCATTTGTAAACGGGCCATCGCACTTCAGGCTGCTCCCGGATGTGTGGTCGTCGTAGTCAAAGATGGACAGGTGGCCTATGAAAAAGCTTTCGGCACCCTGGAATACAATAAGGCAGAACCTGTATATCCGGAGACCATCTATGATCTGGCCAGCGTGACCAAAGTTTGCGCCACGACCATTTCCGTCATGAAACTATATGATGAGGGAAAACTGGACCTGCACCAGACCCTGGGTTATTACCTGCCCTGGGTGCGCGGGACCGACAAAGACAGTTTGCGGATATGGGATATCATGCTTCATCAGGCGGGACTAAAGGATTATATTCCTTTTTATGCCGAAACGATTTCAAAGGATAAGGAAGCGGCGCCCCTTCCAGGCATCTATGTTTCTGTTTCCGATAGTGCGCACCGGATACGGGTCGCAGAAAATTTATACCTGCGCAACGACTGGACGGACACGATGTATAAAAGGATCCTGACCAGCAAACTCGGACCTTCGGGAAAATATGTATACAGCGACAATGATTTTATTTTCATGGGTAAGATCGTCGAAGCCCTGAGCGGACAAACCCTGGATCAATATGCCTACAAAAATTTCTATCTCCCCATGGCCCTGTCGACCACCGGATTTAAGCCCAGAGAGCGGTTCCCTTTAAACAGGATCGCACCTACTGAACAGGAGGTGCCCTTCCGGCGTCAACTTCTCCGCGGTGACGTGCACGATCCGGGAGCAGCCATGTTCGGAGAAGTGTCCGGACATGCTGGCCTTTTCAGTGATGCCTACGACCTGGCCGTCATTATGCAAATGCTGCTCAACGGGGGTACGATCGGTGGGCACGAGTATCTGAAGAAAGAAACCATCGAGTATTTCACTGCATACCATAGTGATATCAGCCGCCGTGGCCTGGGATTCGATAAACCAGAAAAAGACAATCAAACCAGAAGAGAGCCTTATCCTTGCGCTTCGGCTTCTCCTTTGACCTTTGGTCACACAGGATTTACGGGAACCTGTATCTGGGCCGATCCGGCTAAACAGATCGTTTTTATATTTCTTTCCAACCGGGTAAATCCCCAAGAGAGTTCAAGACTCGGTACCATGAACGTTCGGGGGAATATTATGGAAAGCATCTATCAGGCCCTGCAATAACCTGTTTGGCTTTTTGGGCAAATCTAGTGCTCCGGTATCGGGCAATGAAAAGGGAAACCGGGATAAAGCCTGTTCCCGGTAGGCCCTGGACTTCATTTTTTCTTGTGATTTTACGGTTTTTACTCCTTCAAGGGGTATGAGGGAAAGGCCAGAAGCAGGAATTCATCTATTTTAACAATTAGCGTTTAGCCTTACCGGTAGATATAGCCTTGGATTTCCTTCTTTGGCTCAAAAACACCGTAAATTCGTATACCGATCAAACCCCAACAGGCTATATTGAAATGAAGACAATTTTTCTAACGGTTCAATAGTGTAAAAGCAGCATTATGAAACAGAATAATCTAATTACCGCCATCTTCAAGTCATTGCTTAGTATGGCCGGTGTTTTCGTGTTGGGGTTCTTGGGTTATCATTACCCGGATGCCATGGTTTGGGTGGTTACGGCTGCAATATTCTGTGCACTGTTTTATTATTTCTATCGCAAGGACAACGACGATTAGTAGATTAAACCAGAAGGTGCGCTTCCGGACCCCTTTCAAAGATTCACAATCCACCATCTCTCTTTCCACCTACCCTTTTTCAGCAAGTTCTTTTATGAAAGCCTTAGTCTTTAACGGGTATGGTTTCCCGCTAAAATGCTACCTTTGCCGGCTATGTCAGCCAAGCCTACCGAGAAGATTTTAAGAGATGTGGTCATCAAATTTGCCGGAGATTCCGGAGACGGCATGCAGCTCACGGGAAGCCAGTTTACCAACAATACGGCTATGCTGGGTATTGACCTGGCTACCTTCCCCGATTTCCCGGCTGAAATCCGCGCCCCGCTCGGGACCTTACCGGGTGTGAGTGGATTTCAGCTCCATTTTTCGAGCGATCATATTTTTACCCCGGGGGATGAATGTGATGTCCTCGTGGCCATGAATGCGGCAGCCCTGAAAACCAACCTCAAGAGCCTCAAAAAGGGCGGACGCATCATCGCCAATATCGAAGGCTTTGACGCCAAGAACCTTCGCCTGGCCAATTATCCGGAAGGCATCAATCCCCTGGAAGACAACAGCCTGAATCATTTTGACCTGATCCAAATCGACGTGACCAAACTCACGCGCGAAACCTTGAAAGATATCCAGATCGGCGTTAAAGAAAGAGACCGCGCGAAAAATATGTTTGTGCTTGGTTTTCTCTACTGGATGTATAACCGAAGCCTGGACAGCACCATTCAATTCCTGACAGAAAAATTTGGCAAAAAACCCGATATTTTGGAAAGCAATATCCGGGCCCTGCGCGCGGGATACAATTACGGCGATACCACCGAAGCTTTCACGACGACTTATACCGTAGCCAAAGCAAAACTGCAACCCGGCACCTATCGTTCGATCATGGGTAATCAGGCCCTGTCCTATGGGTTGATTGCAGCATCTGAAAAAAGTGGGTTGCCCATTTTTCTCGGGACTTATCCGATTACACCAGCCTCCGATATTTTGCATGAGCTGAGCCGTCACAAAGCATTTGGTGTCCGGACTTTTCAGGCCGAAGATGAAATCGCGGCCATCACGGCAGCCATTGGCGCCAGCTATGGCGGATCACTTGGTGTCACGGCCACTTCCGGGCCGGGAATGGCGCTAAAATCAGAGGCCATGGGTCTGGCGATGATGCTGGAGATTCCTCTGCTGATCTGTGACATACAAAGAGGTGGTCCTTCTACCGGTCTGCCGACAAAAACAGAACAAAGTGATTTGATGCAGGCTTTTTACGGAAGGAACGGAGAGAGTCCGATTCCCGTTATCTCTGCATCCATGCCCAGCGATTGTTTCGATGTAGCCTATGAAGCAGTGCGCATCGCTGTTCAGCACATGACGCCGGTTATACTACTCAGCGACGGTTATATCGCCAATGGATCGGAACCCTGGAAATTTCCCGATGCCGAACACCTCCATCCCATTGATGTCAAGTTCAAAACCGAACTGGGTCACCATGAGGAAAAACTACAGCCCTATCTGCGGGATGAAAAAGGTGTAAGACCCTGGGCCATACCCGGCACACCCGGACTGGAACACCGGATTGGTGGACTGGAAAAACAACATATTACAGGCAATGTGAGTTACGATCCGGAGAATCATCAGCTGATGGTTAAACTCCGGCAGGAAAAAGTGGACAAGATCGCCGATTATATTCCGCATCAGAAACTAGACAGTGGACCAGAGAAGGGCAAACTGTTGGTCCTTGGATGGGGTTCAACCTACGGTGCCATCAAGACTGCAGTGGCGGAACTTCAAAAAGAAGGTCTTTCTGTTTCGCATGCTCATCTGCGTTATATCCGCCCCTTCCCTAAAAATTTGGGGCATATCCTGGAAAATTTTGACCAGGTACTCATTCCCGAACTCAACAACGGACAGCTGATTAAAATCATTCGGGACCAATATTTTGTCAATGCCGTAGGTTATAATAAGATCATGGGTATTCCTTTTACCCGCACAGAATTGATTCAAAAAATGCGGGACGTAATGGAAGAAGCTGAAAATCCCGTTCCCAATGTATAGCCGTCAGGGTTAAAGAAGCGTAATATCCATCACCTGAAAATCTTAGCCTTTTGACATCCATGCGTTTTCCTGCAGAGCTTTGTCCCGCACCCGTTTTGCAGTCTTGTGATCGCCTTCGTGGCTCCAGCCCGGAGGTTTGACCAGGTAAAGCAACTTATTTTTTATTCCAGGTGCGCTGGCCACATCTTTGATGAGAAAAACAATCTCCCCGAAATAGGCATCCGTAAAACTGTGGTCTTTCATTTCCCGGGTGATGCCATATTCCACAGGAATCTTGTCAGATTCCGGCTGATAAGTGCCAAATACCCGGTCCCAGATATTGAGCAGGTTACAAAAATTTGTGTCCATATACAAGGGATTCCTGCCGTGGTGCACGCGGTGATGAGAGGGCGTTAAAATATAATCAAACAGAAATCCGCAACGCGCTTTTTTTCCCAGCCGTTCTCCTATATGAATAAACCCGCCCCAGAATCCATCGATAAACATGACCAAAAAAAGGATCGGCGGGCTCACCCCCAATAAAATACAGGTACTCGTTCTGATCACATCGGCATAGGGTGCTTCCAGAAAAAAATGGGCAAAGGATACCGCCAGGTTCATGTGCCTGGGTGCGTGGTGGGTGGAATGCAAACACCACAGCAGACGGACTTTATGGGCCAGGTAATGGTATACAAAATGTCCCAGTTCCCAAATAATATATCCATATATAAACCAGTACCAGGTAAAACTGGATTTGAAAAGGGCGTGCGACGATAGAGTACCAATGATATATGCGACGGCCGCAATCGAGATGAACCGGCCGATCACCGCATTGATGAGGTAGGAAAAAAAGGAAATTTTATACTCGATGAGTTTAAATTTTTCATAGAACAAGGCCACGAAAAATTCCAGGACCGTCACGATGGGTAACAGAGGACCTACGACCGCCATAATCCCTTTAAGGGTCTGCAAAGACCGGTAGTCACCGGATTTTATTATCCGGATGACTTCTTCCACTCCAAAAAAACCAATCGCCCAATCATGAATGGATTCTACAATACTCATGTTATGCCCTTAGAGATTTTAATAGGTCTTCAGAAATTTTCCATATGAAATTAAACTGATCGTTGACGGATTTGACAACAGACAGGTTTTGTGGTCGCCTGGATTCTGTAATGCCTTGCTCCAGTTCCTTTTTGCGGAAAGAAACCATTTCATCCAACCGCTCATTGAGTTTGACCAGATCCGTTTGTGCCGGCAGGTCACTGGCCAGGGTCGGATCCGGGCTTATGTGCCCGCCATGGGCGGGGTCAGCCGGCTCAGGCAGTGGTGCTTTTTCACCCGCCGCCTTTAATCCTGCCAAGGCCTGTTCCAGGTTGGAGATCACGGTCCGGATGACAGGAATATATCCGGCATCGGGTGTGGGTGGTACTTTCCCTAGGGCAAAGGTAGCCAGGGTCGCAATATGGGTTGACATCATATAATTGAGTACAACAAGCTGGTGATAGGCAGCGGCATTTTTCTGTTTGCTTTTCGGTTCTGATAACATCCGGTTTAATGCATCTGAAATATTGGCCAGGGCTACCAAAGCATTTTTCCTGGACAATTTATACTGGTTGACGTCCACTGGCTGACCGATAAAAAAAGAAGTGACATCGCTGAAATATTTTTCGTTGGCTTGAAGTATCTGCTGAAGATAATCACCAAATTGTTTGTAAGCCCATTCCGGAGAAAATAGAATGTTCGCTGCAAGGGCGATACCAGAACCAATGGCCGTATCAATCACCCGGTCAAAAATGAGCAAGCGGAAATGCACCGGATTTAAGATATACAAAAGGATAAGGATATAAGGCGTCATGAGGGTAGTAAAGACCAGATAGCGGGTCCGCATAAAGCTATAGGCCAGAATCATGAGCACAATCATACAACCGATGAGTACATGCCGGTCTTTGACCAGCAGCAGGATCACCACCCCGATGGCTGCTCCCAACAGGGTTCCCAACAACCGGTCCCGGTTCCTACTTTTGGTAATGCTATAGGCCGGTTTTAAAATCACGATGATGGTCAGCAGGATCCAGTAGCCATGTCCGAACGTGAAAAACTGAGAAATGATGAATCCGACAGTGGTTGCAAAAGATACCCGGATGGCATGGCGGAACGTATTGGATTTCCAATTGAAATTATCCAGTAATATTTTGCCATCGATGTCCTGGTGGGTAACAAACTGATCATAGTTCTGTATCCGGCTATCCTGCTTGGTATTTTTAAGGTCATAGGCTGTGTACTGCTGAATGGTTTTGATGCGGGTTACAAAATCGTCACAGGCATCGATGAGTGCCCGCAGTCCGATAAAGCCTTCTACAGTGGCAGCCGTGATGGATGTCTTTCTGAAGTCTTCGAATTTTTTCTTGAGCGCCGTAAGAGCATGCCCCAGTTCATCGTTCATCGGATAAGCCCGTCCGCTTTTCAGTGCGATACCGGTTTGGTTCAGTTCCTCTGATATCAGCGAAATAAATTTTTTGAAAGATTCAAGGATGTCGGACTGGTCAAAATATTCATGAAAAATTTGATGATGCAGCTGAAGACTCATTACCCGTTCAAAAAGATCATTGATATCGATGAATATCAGCAACGTAACCCGACCGGTATTGGTTGATTCTTTTACAAAGTCCCGGCTTTTGTAGAGCAGCTCCCGGACCAGATTTTGTTTGTCGTTGATCTCTGCCTGTTTTTCCAATAGCCGGGAGTAAATGGAATCGTAGTTTGGATTTTTATCATAAAAAGCCGTGCGTCCCAACATGTAATCCCCGATGGATTGAATGAGATCACCAAGGGCCTGTTGGGTCACCTTATAAGGGCGAAAACTATAAAGGGAAAGACTCAGCAGCGTATACCAGATGCCCCCGCATAAAATATAAACTGCTTTCAACACGATGGCTTCGGTGCCGGATGTTTGGTGCGTGAGGTTGAGCACCATCACAAAAAGGCCGGCCAGTCCAACCGATCCCGCCCGGGGTCCATAAACTCCGATCATGGAAAAAATAAAACAAAATCCCGCCACCAGAATCCCGGTAAGCCAGGCTGAATGAACGGCTAGTCCCGTGAGCAGGGATGCAATAAAAATGACGGCGTTGCAAACCATCATGGCATTCTTTCGGTGTGTGATGGGTCCCGCGCTGTCCACGATGGTCACGCAGATCGCTCCGATCGATAAGGTGATGCCGATTTCTTCGTGATGTAAAAACGTTCCGATAATCGTGGGCAGGGTGAGACCAACCGTTATCCGGATACCTTCGCTGAGGTAATAGCTGTTGATGAAACTCCGGTATTGTGTTCTGTAGTCCATAGTTGGTTCACCTGACGCATGAAATCAAGGCCGTCAGTTTTTTCGGTAAACAGGACAGCCTGGTTATCCTTAAAATTAACGGTCTTTCAGCGACCCGGCTTTGCTCAAGGAAGGCTGCAGTTTTTTATAATATTTGCAGACGGGACGCAAACCGCATTCAGCGCATTTGGGTTTTCTGGCCACGCAAATATAGCGGCCATGCAAGATGAGCCAGTGATGGGCTTTGTGGATCAGGGCCGTGGGGATGAGTTCAATCAATTGTTTTTCTGCAGCCAATGGCGTCTTGGCTCCAAGGGTCAGGCCAATGCGGGCCGATACCCGGAACACATGGGTGTCTACCGCCATATTGGGTTGCTGGTCTATGACGGACGTAATCACATTGGCCGTTTTTCTGCCAACCCCCGGGAGTTTCATCAATTCATCCACTTTTAAAGGGACTTCACCCTTAAAATCTTTAACCAGCATTTCGGCCATGCCGATCAGGTGTTTGGTCTTGTTATTGGGATAAGAGATGCTGCGTATAAAGGGGAAAACCTCGTCAAAACTGGCTTTGGCCAGTGAACCCGGTCCGGGGAAATGGGCAAAAAATGCCGGGGTGGTCATGTTGACCCGCTTATCGGTGCACTGGGCCGATAAAATAACGGAAACCAACAATTGGTAAGGATTGTCGTAAATGAGTTCTGTCTCCGCTTCGGGGGCATGTTTGCTGAACCAGGCTAAAACGAAATCAAAACGCTGTTTGCGGGTCATTCATTAAAAATGAGCCGAAATTACGCCAAAACGATGGGGAGAAACAGGTCTCAGGAAGTTGTCTCAATGGCCGTATCCCGGGCATACTGAAGCACTCGCTGGATCACTTCCATGCGGGGAGCAACTACTTGTTTTTCTATATCTAATTGAATAACAGAAGATTGTAATTCTTCCATTTCTTCCCGAAGCGTCCAGTTCTCGGTTAAAGCAACCTGAATGGCAGCTGTTAGTTCGGGGGAAGACTCTTTATACAAATACCGTAAAAGATCCTCCGGTGTAAAGAGTGGCATAGGCGAAACCATTTGAATGTCCAATAATCAGAAAGCAGTAAAAAATAATCCGTCCAATAGTAAAAACGTCATTCGGTCGGCGTTATTGCGTATTCGGCTTAAAGTTTTTGTTAATGCACTTCGGGTCTATACTTACAGGATAAAACACCCGCATTTATCAGCAATTCTCCCATTTTTCGGTACGTAAAGTACAGATTATAAAGGGTTTACACGGAACAACTTTTAATGGACTGATAAAGCCCGGTCCATTGATAATTTGGTTTTGGGGGAGCGATCAACCGGGAATGGCCGGTATATATTAAACAAACACTTGCTTCGTTTGGTCTTCCGCGTTAGGTGGTCCAGTTTCCTTCATCCGGGCTGGTGGCCCGGCCGGATATTTTCACCCGAATTATTTTACCACAAACAAATCCTCATTGTCTCTTTTCATCATGTATTTCTCCCGGGCATATTTCTCCAGCGTGGCCGGGTTGGATTTGAGTTGGTCCAGTTCTTTGCGGACCGTCAGAATCTGGTCTTCAAAATAGAGTTTTCTCGCCTCCAGTTTATGCAATTCTTTTACATGACGAAAATGGGTCGTTATAAAATCCCGGTCATCTATAAATAAAACCCACACGGCAAAACCAAGCGCCGTCAGGACGTATTTATTTTTCAACCAGTGGGGTATTTTATCAAGATATTGTCGCATGCCTCTTCAAGTTAACCGATTTCAATTTTCTCCCGGAGGAAAAATTCATTGGCTTATTTTCCAAATGTAATTTTTCCATTTGGATAAATGGCGTTTTTACCCAGTTTTTCTTCAATACGGATCAGCTGATTGTATTTGGCGATCCGGTCAGTACGGCTGGCGGATCCCGTTTTGATTTGACCGCAGTTCAGAGCGACAGCCAAATCGGCGATCGTCGTATCTTCTGTTTCTCCACTGCGGTGACTCATGATGGTATTGTAGCTGTGGTGCTGGGCCATGGTGACGGCATTGATCGTTTCAGTCAGGGTGCCGATCTGATTTACTTTTACCAAGAGCGCATTGGCCGTTTTGGTTTCGATTCCTTTTTGGAGTCTTTCCACGTTGGTCACAAATAAATCATCTCCTACCAGCTGCACTTTTGAACCCAGGGTATCGGTCAGATTTTTCCAGCCTGCCCAGTCGTCTTCGGCCATGCCGTCTTCAATGGAGATGATCGGATATTTTTTCACCCAGGAAGCCCAGAATTTCACCAGCTCATCGCTCGTCATTTCCTTTCCGGAACTTTTATGAAAAACATACTTTTTCTTTTTGCTGTTCCATAGTTCGCTGTTGGCCGCATCCATGGCAATGGCGATCTGGCTTCCGGTTTTATATCCTGCAGCAGAAATAGCTTCCAGCACGGTTTCTATGGCTTCCTCATTGCTTTGAATATTGGGAGCAAAACCACCTTCATCACCGACGTTGGTACTGAAACCCTTCTTTTTCAAAACACCTTTGAGCGTATGGAAAATATCCACGCCCCACCGCAGGCCTTCGCTAAAGGAAGTGGCTCCTATGGGCATCACCATGAATTCCTGAAAATCAATTTTATTGTCCGCATGCGCTCCGCCGTTAAGAATATTCATCATCGGAATCGGCAAAGTAACGGCGTTGGTTCCACCGATATAACGAAACAGGGGAAGTCCGGCTTCCTTTGCAGCTGCCTTGGCAGCGGCCAAGCTTACGGCCAGCATGCCGTTGGCGCCGAGTTTTCCTTTATTTTCTGTTCCATCTGCAGCGACAATGGCTGCGTCCAGCCCCGCCTGATCAGAAACATCGTGACCTTTGAGTTTGGTGGCCAGGACCGTATTTACATTTTCAACGGCTTTGAGTACCCCTTTACCCTGGTATATTTTTTTATCTCCATCGCGCAGTTCAACCGCCTCATGGATGCCTGTGCTGGCACCGCTGGGTACAGCTGCTCTTCCCAGGTAACCAGCCTCCGTATGTATATCTACTTCTACGGTGGGATTACCCCGGCTATCCAAAATTTGTCGCGCAAAGATTTTTTTAATGCTACTCATGAGTGATGGTTTTTGTGAGTCCCCTGAAAATGTCTTCCAGGCTTCTGTTTTCAGACTGCAAAGAAACAATGTTCCAATTGTTCTGCAAAGACAGGGACAGCAATTGTTTTTTTAATAATTCCGGATCCTCGGCTTCCAGCTCCCATTCGTAGTCACTGGTCTTGCGTATTCCCCGGAGCTGGTCCAGGGAGGACTCAAACTGTTCGGCCTGCACACTTTCTTTTAGAACGACTTTGATGAAATGGCCCTTTTGTGCTTTGCGCAGATCTCTGATCTTATTGTCTGCAATGATTTTTCCTTGGTTGATGATGATGACCCGGTCACAGATGGCTTCCACTTCGGAAAGAATATGGGAAGAAAAAAGGACGGTCCGGTTCCGTCCGAAGGATTTGATCACATCCCGGATCTCCACAATCTGGTTGGGATCCAGACCCGTGGTCGGCTCATCCAGGATCAATACTTCGGGTTCATGGATCAGGGCAGCTGCCAGACCCACCCGTTGTTTGTAACCTTTGGAGAGCTGCGATATTTTTTTACCTGCTTCAGGTCCCAAACCCACCAGGTGCATGGTCTGGTTTATTTTTTTCTTTTTTTCTTTGAGGTGATGGATGTCGGCGATGAAGGAAAGGTATTCCCGGATGTACATATCCCCATACAGCGGATTAGATTCTGGCAGGTATCCCGTAATTTTTTTTGATTGAACGGGATTGGTTTGTACATCGATCCCGTTTAACAGGGCTTGGCCGCCACTGGGCTTCAGACAACCCGTTAAAATTTTCATCGTGGTAGACTTTCCTGCCCCGTTGGGTCCCAGGAATCCAACAATTTCACCGAGGCCTACAGCGAAAGAGATTTCATCGATTGCCTTTTGTTCACCATAAAGACGGGATAAATTTTTTACCTCGATTGACATTGGGCGAAAATACGAAAATCCAATGGGTTACGGCTGAATTTGAAGATTGAAAAAATTAGTCAATTTCCTTCTCGCCTATATTTATAGATGTCATTTTTGATTTGGTTAAGAGAACCGAAAAAGACCGTTTTTTACCCATATTTCTCAAGTTATTTTATTAAGTAAAACTAAAATCATTTATAGGTATTTGGAGTTTTAAATTTTTTTATTCCGCTTGGGTTGAATTTCTTAAGTCCCACTGTTAACAAGTAATACATCATTTCTGACCACTTGATTGAGTAAATAAAGGTTAATGTTGGAAAATCCATTTTTGTAAATTATTACATAAATGGACTCCTATTCCATAAATTACCTAACTTTACAGAAATGGAATAGCCCATGATACCTCGCATGATATTGCCGTATGCAAAACAATCCCTCCAACAATTCAGAGCTTTGTGCATCACCGGGCCAAGGCAAAGCGGCAAAACAACATTGAGCAAGCAACTGTTCAAGAGCAAGCCATACATCAATTTTGAAAACCCCTCTGTTCAATACGAAGCAGAAATAAATCCTGAACTATTCCTAAAAAAATATAAAAATGGGGCTGTATTTGATGAAGTCCAAAGAGTTCCACATATTTTTCGTTATCTGCAGGAGATTTTAGATCAGGACAAGAAAAGAGGGCAGTTCATTTTGACAGGTTCGAATAATTTTTTGTTACAGGAACAAATATCCCAAAGCCTCGCAGGAAGGGCAGGTTATTTATCTCTATTGCCATTTAGTTATTCAGAGCTGGCAGAAGCAGGGACGATCGTTAAAGACGTGAACAAACTTATACTTACTGGCGGCTATCCAGAAATATGGGACCAACATTTAAATCCCAGTATTTGGCTAAATAGCTATGTACAAACGTATGTGCAAAGGGACGTTCGGTTACTACGAAATATTACCAATCTTGCAACTTTTAACCGTTTCATCAACTTATGTGCAAATTATTCAGGACAAATTTTAAACCGTGATGAACTGGCAAAACAGACAGGTGTAGATACTAAAACCGTTTTAGCATGGTTGGGGTTATTGGAAAATAGCTATATCATTTTCCTACTTCAACCTTGGCATAATAATATGAACAAAAGAATTATCAAAAGCCCGAAACTGTACTTTTATGATACGGGACTACTTTGCTATCTGCTCGGCATAAAAAGCAATGTTGCTTTGCATAGGCATATTGCTTATGGGAGCATTTTTGAAAACTGGGTAATTACCGAAATAAAAAAGAACAATTTAAATTCAGGACTAAACGATGGAATGTACTATTTCAGGGACAATGTAGGCAACGAAGTCGATTTAATTACAGTGAGAGATGAAAGTCCACTTGCCATAGAAATAAAATCCGCCTCAAAGTTTGACAATTCCATGTTGCGTGGCTTGCATTTTTGGCAAAAAAATCAACCAAAAAGTAGTGCAATATTGTTGTATGGAGGAAGTACCGCTCAAACAGTAAGCAGTACAATAAATGTAGCGCCGTGGACAGACGTGGCAGTTATATGACTAATACGCTCTCAAAATACTACGTCGCAACCCCAGAGAAAATTATTATTTCCTTTTGAATATTTTGACGATCAGACAATTCCCAGATCTTTTTGAATCTGTTCTAAAGTCCTTCCTTTCGTCTCCGGCATCACGCGCCAGATAAAAATCAGGGATACCAGCATCATGCAACTGAAGAAAATGAAAGAATAAAAGCCCCCCGATGGGCTTCCGTGGACGATGATGGGAAAAGTCCAGGCGATGATGGCGGCCATAATCCAGTGGGTGAAACTGCCCAGCGAACTTCCTTGCGAACGCACGGCATTGGGAAAGATTTCGGAGATAAAAACCCAGATGACCGCTCCCTGGGAGAGGGCAAAAAAGGCAATAAAACCGATCAGGTAAAAAATAACATAGCCATTGCCCGCACCCGTTCCGCCATCGGTCGGATGAAAGGCAAAAGCCGTCAGGGCAAGAAAAACTGCCGTACCGATGGCACCCGTAATCAAAAGCGTCTTTCGTCCCACCTTATCGATGATCAACATTCCCAGAAAGGTGAAGATCAGGTTTGCAAATCCGACATAAATCGGTGGTAAAAAAGAGGACTTCTGACTGAATCCGGCCATTTCAAAAATGCGCGGCGCATAATAGAGAATCGCATTGATACCGGAAAGCTGGTTAAACATCGCCAGCAACACGGCATATAAAATGGGTTTTCTGAATTTGGCGGTGAATAAGTTTTCTTCCGGCGCGTGGTGAACCATAACTTTTTCTACCGAAAGTAGGGCATGTTCTTCCGAGATCACGGACCGTGCATCCGGTTCGCCGGTTCTGGAAAAAATGGACGCCGCCTCCTCATCCCGGTTATTCAGGATCAGCCAGCGCGGACTTTCCGGGATCGTTCTGAGCAATAGTGCGAAAAGTCCTGCCGGTACGACCATCACCCCCACCATCCAGCGCCAGGAATCTGCACCGATATGAAGAAAAGCGAAATTGGTCAGAAACGCCACCAGGATACCGATTACGATATTGAGTTGGAATAAACCGGTGAGCCGGCCCCTGACGGCTGCAGGCGATATTTCGGAGATATACATGGGTCCCACGACGGAAGAAGCACCGACGGCAACGCCCCCAATCATTCTGAATATGATAAATAAAATCCAGGTAGGAGTGAGAGAGCAACCGAGCGCTGACAGCAGATACATGATGGCGATCACGGACAGCACTTTTTTTCTCCCATAACGCTGCGCCGGCTTACCCGCAATCATCGATCCGATCACGGTTCCAATCAAACTGGCCGCTACCGTGAATCCCAAACTGAAATCAGAAAGAGACCAGAGTGCCTGAATGGTTTTTTCTGCGCCGGAAATCACGGCGGTTTCAAAACCAAATAAAAATCCGCCAAGGGCGGCTACCAGCGTGCACCGGAGAAGGAAGGCATTAATTTTCATTCGGCAATCGTTATGAAAGCATAAGGTATGAAAAAAATACTCACTAAATTTATGATTCAAACGATGCCGGCTATATGAGTTTCCCTTACCAGATCCAAAGTTTCGACCACTACCTCACGGAGTACAAAAAAAGTATCGATCACCCAGAAAAATTCTGGGGTGAAGTGGCGGAACATTTCGTCTGGAAAAAGAAATGGGACAAAGTGCTGGAATGGAATTTCAAAGAGCCCCGCGTCCGGTGGTTCGAAGGAGCGAAACTAAACATCACAGAAAACTGCCTGGACCGCCACCTCGCGGACAAAGCCGATCAGCCGGCGATCATCTGGGAACCCAATGATCCCACACTTCCCAACCGCATCCTTAATTACCGGGACTTACACGGGGAAGTCTGCCGCTTCGTAGAGGTACTCAAAAACAACGGAGTAAAAAAAGGCGACCGGGTCTGTATCTATATGCCCATGGTTCCGGAACTGGCCATTGCCGTCCTTTCCTGCGCCCGCATGGGAGCCATTCACTCTGTCGTATTCGGCGGGTTTTCTGCCCAATCCATAGCCGACCGCATTGAAGATGCCCAGTGCCGGATTGTGATCACAGCCGATGGCGGCAACCGCGGGCCCAAAGACATTCCACTCAAAGCGACCATCGATGAGGCCTTGACGAAAACCAGCCGTATCCAAAAAGTGATAGTATTCAAACACCTGGGCAACACCGTGAACATGCAGGCGGGTAGGGATGTCTGGTGGCAGGATGAAGCAAAAAAAATTACATCTACCGATTCACGGGCCGAATCCATGGATGCGGAAGACATCCTGTTTATATTATATACCAGCGGGTCCACGGGAAAACCCAAGGGGGTGGTCCATACCTGTGCAGGTTATATGATTTATACCACCTATACTTTTGTCAATGTCTTCCAATATAAACCGGGGGATATTTATTTCTGCACGGCGGATGTGGGCTGGATTACGGGTCACAGCTACACCATCTATGGTCCCTTGAGTGCCGGTGCCACGACCGTGATGTTTGAAGGGATCCCCACCTATCCGGATGCCGGCCGGTTTTGGAATATCATCGATAAATACGGCGTGAATATTTTCTATACCGCACCCACCGCGATCAGGAGCCTGATGGGTTTTGGTACCGATCCTTTGAAGGATAAAAAGCTGGAATCCCTGCGCGTGCTGGGTACAGTCGGCGAACCCATCAATGTAGAAGCCTGGCACTGGTACGATGAACATATTGGACGCGGTCGCTGTCCGATTGTAGATACCTGGTGGCAAACGGAAACGGCGGGCATCATGATCTCCAACCTGGCAGGCATCAGTCAGGGAAAACCTTCTTACGCTACCCTGCCCCTGCCGGGTGTGATTCCTTTGCTGGTGGATGAAAAAGGTTTGCCCGTCGCCGGTTCTGATGCAGGGAAAGATGGGGTCTTTCACCCCGGTGCAAAAGGAGAACCTGTTTCGGGAAATCTCTGCATCCGCTTTCCCTGGCCTTCCATCATCCGCACTACCTATGGAGATCACGAGCGATGCCGGCTAAATTATTTTGCTACCTATCCCGATCTATATTTCACTGGCGACGGAGCCTTTCGCGACGCCGAAGGAAATTACCGCATCACCGGTAGGGTGGACGATGTACTCAACGTCAGTGGGCACCGCATCGGAACGGCAGAAGTGGAAAATGCGATCAACATGTATCCCGATGTCGTCGAAAGCGCGGTAGTAGGTTATCCGCATGATATCAAGGGTCAGGGCATATATGCCTATGTCATCTTGCAAAGTGGCCATGCCAACCAGGGTGGCGAAAAAGAAGGGGTTTCCAAAATGGTGAACAAGGTAATCGGAGCCATCGCCAAGCCGGATAAAATCCAATTTGTCTCGGGACTACCCAAAACAAGAAGCGGAAAAATCATGCGACGCATCTTAAGAAAAATTGCTGAAGGAGAAATGGATAACCTGGGTGATATCAGCACCCTGACGGATCCGGGTGTGGTGGAAGAAATCAAAGCAGGAAGGCTGTGAACGTAACCGGACTCAAATTGGTTAGACCGCGGTGCCCATCTGATTTTGATCCGCCCAGAATAAAATCAACTTATTGCAGGCTGGTGGATTCATCCGTTTTATCTTCCTTTTCAATGGTGACCACGGTTCCGATCGGCAACATATTGTAGAGTTCATCCACGTCTTCATTTTTCAAGGCGATACAACCATTGGTCCAGTTCTGGTATAAGTCTACCGCCATATCGTCGTGCGGCCAGGTTCCGTGGATGGCGATGCCTCCGCCGATTTTTGCATTTTTAGGAATCAGCCCTTTGGATTTTCTTTCATAGAATTTATCCAGATCTGCTTTCGTTGGAAAATCAATGAGCATCATCTTATCCCATTTTTCATGGGGTCTTTTGGAGGCAATATGGTAAACACCTTCTGGCGTACGCCGGTCTCCCTCCATCATTTTATCATCCAGGGATTTGCTTCCAAAGACAACTGGATAGGTGGCGAACCACCCGTCTCCATCATATACTTTCAATTCATAATTGCTTTTGACAATCACCACGGTAATGGTGCCGGTGATTTCCCGGTGAAAAAAACGTTTGCAGGATGTCTTATGGTCTGTCAGGCGAAAACCAAACAACCCCACGGCCAGCATTCCCCACATCATCTTTTTTTTGAAATTCATACCCGGATCTTTAATTTTTCAACGCTTAATGGAGACGATATATTTTCCGTGTTGACAATTTTATGAAAAGATTCCATTTCTGATCCTTTTCCCTCGGGGGGAAAATGGATGGGGACATGAATATCAACAGATTAAAAGCTAAATTTTTCTTAAAAGAATAATTTCCGTTTTTATTATTTTATTGTCGTGATCGAAAAAAAAATGCACCCACTCGGGTGCTGAACTCACTGTATTTATCGGTCTACCTTCGCTATCCTCTCTATCCAATTTCTATAATAACCCGTATTTACCATTTGCTCAGACGGATACCAAAAGTGTAGGGAATCTGATCGAGTCCTTGCGAGTTAAACATGCTTTTGGTCGCCAGCGAGCCATAGAGAATAATGGGTCCCAGTTGGGCTTCAGCGATCCAGGAAAGTTTCCAGGGATTCAAATCAAAATCATCCTGGGTTTTTTGTTTCCCGAACTGGCTGCTGATCAGCTTTTGATGGGAGTTGTACAGATAACCGGCACTGATACCAACGGAGATACCAAATCCTTCGCGGAGACTGGGTGTAAAATTAAAATTGAGCATGAGGGGTACGGTGACATAATTGACGGCCATTTTATTCTTGCTGAAGGAGATCGTATCCTGAATGACATAGGTTGCCTGCGTAGAGGGATTGGTTAGGAATACAATATTATCCTGATAGCGATAATTATTCAGCTCGATCCCCAGTCCGTATTTCAGGTTGACCACATGGTTAATCATATTCAAGCGCTGCATAAACAACCAGATGTTGACGTCCACCGACTTGTTGTTTTTCAAATTGAACCAGTTCGAATTGCCTCCAGGCGCATATGCCTGTGCCGTCGCACTGGAATAGTTGGTCTTGTCCGTATAATTGGTAAATCCAAGATCCACAATCAGCCAGTTGGTACTCAGGTTAGAAGGTTTCGCATGGTTATCCCAGTGGTGGGGTGGCATGGGCCATGGATACCTTTCGGACCAGGCCGTCGAATCCATCGTTTTCATGTGTTTGTCCATCATCGTTTCCCAATGAGGACGGTGGTGGTGGCCCACACTGTCTTTTTTCTGCGCGGTTGAATCGGCTTGGGTAAATCCTTTCACGCTGACACACAAGATGGCCAGCACAATCATTGCTTTGTTCATGGTAGTACTTATTTATTAATAGCTGATTTGAAAAACACTGACGCGAACTTTTTTTGTATCATCACCTGCCGGTTCGCGTCCGGTCAGTTTTTTTAAAAATCCTCCGATTCCCTTATTCTGATTGTTCAGCGCAATGACGCTGATGGCATTGTCATTGGTGGTATCATACATTTCGGTTGTGGCCTTTTCATATCGGCGTGTATCTTCTATCGCAGATCCAGATAGCGTCAGGGCGGCCGGCTTAACACCCGGTATTTGTCCGAGCCGTTGGGTTTCGGCCGCCAGGCCAAGATGTTGGGATTGTAAAACCACCACCGCACGGGATAGACGCAATGGATCCGTTGATTCTTCCAAACCCAAATCTTGTTGCGATGCGACGGTTACCTGGTCTACAGCCAATTTTTTTTCACCGGGTATTACCAGGATTGGATTTTTTAAAACCGGTTCTTTTTTCTTTTCTGTCTTTACCACCGCAGGGGGAAGAAGCACTTTCTCTATGGGGTTGTCTTCCGGCTTCCCTTTTTCATTCTTCTTTGAAAGACCGGGGTTCAATTTGTTTTTTTCTGTTTCTGCAGTGGCATGAACGGCATCCCGATGAGGGGAGAAATAGTGTTGCTGGGAAAGAATAAACCAGGTTCCCAAAATGAGCCCTACCCCGACGGCTGCAATCCGGGTCCAGTACAGAGGGATAACCCTTCTTTTTTCCTCTTTCCTATACAGCCATGTTTTGGGTTCAAAGACGACGTCCGAGGCAGAAAAAACAGTGCATTCCAGCAGGGCAAATTCCTTTTGCAGGTCGGTATTTTCCTGCAGGAATTTTTCTACGAGTTCCCCGTCCGTAGAACTCAGTTCCTTATCCAGGTAAAGAAGAAAATAGTTTTCGTAATTATTCCGGTTGATATCCATATCCTTTTCTTTACAGTACATTTTCCACGCTGACCAGCCATTCTTTTAACTGAAGCCGCGCCCGGTGCAAGGTTATTTTCACCTGCGATCCGTTTAATCCTGTGATCTCTGAAATTTCCTCATAAGAATAGCCTTCATAGTCCTTGAGCAACACGAGTGACCTTTGCCGGTCATTGAGGCGGCCGAGCGCTTTGTCCAGCACTTCTTTGATCCGGGGACGGTGGGGCTCATCGGCGGTCACAGGTTCCGGCAGGTTCTCCCGGAATTCCATTCGGCTGTTTTTTCGGTTTAAATCAATCATTTTGTGATAGGCAATCGTAAAAAGATAAGACTTGCTCTTCAGCTGATTGATTTCACCCCGGTGCTCCCATAATTTCTCAAAGGAAGACTGGACCAGGTCCCTAGCATCTTCCACCTGACGGGTAGATTTCAGCATAAACCGGTAGAGCCCGTCTGCATACCACTTCACGCAGTTATTGTAGTCCTCTGCCGTCATAAGCCCATCCCCGTTGTTTTCGTCATTAGTAATACGATTGACCCTTCAAAAAGTTACAAAGCTTACCTTTATCCCGCTAAAAATTATACCATGCATGAGCTTTTTGTTCGCCGCATTTCTACGCAGTTGGAAGAAATCCGGGAGGCAGGTCTTTTCAAAACCGAACGGGTGATCGCCAGCGAGCAGGGCGCAGAAATCATAGTAAACGGACGCAGTGTGCTCAATTTCTGTGCAAACAATTACCTGGGCCTTTCTTCCCATCCGGCGGTGATCCAGGCTGCCCATGCCACGCTGGACAAGCGTGGTTATGGTCTGAGTAGTGTCCGGTTTATCTGCGGCACCCAGGATATCCACCGGGAACTGGAAGAAAAGATTTCAGCTTTTCTGGGCATGGAAGACACGATATTATATGTAGCGGCTTTTGACGCCAATGGAGGGGTCTTCGAACCGCTCTTTGGTGAAGCGGACGCCATCATCTCCGATGAACTCAACCACGCTTCCATCATTGATGGAGTAAGACTCTGCAAGGCGCGCCGACTGCGTTATAAACACAATGACATGGCAGATCTGGAAGAACAGTTGAAATCGGCTTCCGATTGCAGGGACCGAATCATTGTAACCGACGGATCCTTCAGCATGGATGGTACCATCGCCCAACTCGACAAAATCTGTGATCTGGCAGACAAATATTCAGCAATCGTCATGAGCGATGAGTCTCATTCCTCCGGATTTCTGGGAAAGACAGGCCGGGGTACCCATGAATACCGGCAGGTGATGGGCCGGGTGGACATCATCACCGGAACCCTGGGGAAGGCACTGGGTGGTGCAAACGGTGGTTTTACCAGCGGCCGCAAATCCATCATTGAAATGCTTCGTCAGCGCAGCCGGCCATATCTTTTTTCAAACAGCCTTGCCCCCTCGATTGTCGGTGCTTCGCTGGCCATCCTGGACATACTCAGTCGGGATACTACGCTGCGCGATAAGCTGGAAGCCAATACCCGGTATTTCAGAACCAAAATGACCGCCGCGGGATTTGACATACGGCCGGGCGATCATCCGATCGTCCCCATCATGCTCTACGATGCGGTCCTGGCCCAGGAGTTCGCAGCCCGCTTGCTGGAGGAAGGCATTTATGTGATTGGATTTTTCTTTCCGGTCGTGCCCAAAGGACTTGCACGCATTCGGGTACAACTGAGTGCAGCCCATTCCAGAGAACACCTGGATCATGCCATCGCTTCCTTTATTAAGGTCCGGGAAAAATTACCCGTAAAAGCATAGGACGAAAAACTGGTTGCTTTTCTGCCGAACCATATCCTATATATTATTATCCAATGGCCGTCATGCTGATCTCTACGTTGACATTTTTGGGAAGGCCGCGCACGGCGACGGTTTCACGGGCCGGAAAATCTCCGATGAAATATTTGGCATAGATCTCGTTGACGGAAGGGAAGAGTGCCATATCCGTTAGAAAAATAGTAGTTTTTACTACTTGCTTGAAATCCATATCTGCCGCATGGAGTACGGCGCGCAGGTTATGCATCACCTGATGGGTTTCTTCAAAAATATCTTTGGCTTCAATGGCTCCGTTTTTAGGATTGATCGCCACCTGACCGGAAATAAAAAGCATATTGCCAACCTGGACAGCCTGGTTATAAGGTCCGATGGGTTCCGGTGCATCGGCGGTCTTGATGATTCTTTTTTCCATCCGCCAAAAATAACGTTTAATATGTAACGGCTGATGGCATAGAATTTTTTACAAGCCTTCCATTAACGTCCAGCCCCGGGATATACTTGATGGATTCCAGGGATTCAAACAGGAAGGGTTCCCCCGTAGCACCGTATCTTTATTGAATGGAATCCAGTGTTTGTATTTGCGGAGCCGGTACCATGGGCCGGGGTATTGCACTCACCACCGCCCTGTGCGGCATCGCAGTGATATTGTATGATGTGGATGAAAAAATCCTTTCCCAGGCTAAATCCTTTATCGAAAACGAATTGGCTCAAGGGGTGGAAAAAAAACGTTTTTCCCCGGAGAAAAAAGAGGACACCCTGCGAAAGATCCTTTTCACGACCCAGGTAGCAGATGCCCAGGCTTCTTTTATTATTGAAGCGATTCAGGAAAAAATGCAGACCAAACGGGACCTGTTTTTGGAACTGGCGCAAATAAACAAACCAGATACTTTTTTTACCACCAATACCTCTTCTCTTTCTGTGACCGACCTGGCAGCCCAAACACCTTTCCCGGAAAGAATAGCGGGTTTACATTTTTTCAATCCCGCTAACCGGATGAAACTCGTGGAAATCATCCAAACAAAATTTAATACCGAAGCGGCGATCCAGCGCCTCCGGGCATTTGCCTCTCAACTTAAAAAAACGTCGGTGGTCTGCCGGGATGCACCCGGTTTTATTGTAAACCATGTCGCACGCCCTTACTATCTGGAAGCCTTGCGCCTCGTGGAACTTCAGATCGCTCCACCCGAAACGATTGACCGGTTGATGGAATCAGCTGGATTTAAGATGGGACCCTTCCACCTGATGGATCTAATCGGCAACGACATCAACTATTCAGTGAGTAAATCCTTATATGATGCACTCGGTACACCGGCCCGCCTAAAACCCTCGATCCTGCAGGAGGACTTGGTAAAAAAAGGCTGGCTGGGGAAAAAAACAGGTCGTGGATTTTTTCAGTATGATAAATCCGAATCCGAATGATATTTGTAACGGGCGGATCGGGTTTTCTCGGGTCTCATATTCTGGAGGAACTGATTTCTCAAGGGAAATCCGTAAAAGCACTCTATAGAAATAGACGCCTGCCTTCCTATATGCCACCTGGACTTTCAGAAAAAATAACCTGGGTCCAGGGCGATATATTGGACCTGGTTGGTCTGTCTGAAAATATGGCCGGATGTGAACAGGTGGTTCATGCGGCGGCCCTGGTTTCCTTTGATCCTTCTGATAAGAAGAAATTATTCAAGAACAACATCGAAGGAACAGCCAATCTGGTCAACACCGCGATCGAATTGGGAATAACTGATTTTGTACATGTAAGTTCGGTGGGGGCGCTCGGCAACGCCGATGGATCCGAACCCATCAACGAAGAAAAAAAATGGCTCGGAAATAACGGACTGACCCATTACAGCATCAGCAAATACTACGCAGAAATGGAAGTCTGGCGGGGTATGGGTGAAGGGCTTACTCCACTGATCGTTAATCCGGTGGTGCAACTGGGATTTGGTGATTGGAACGAGACCAGCTGCGCTATGTTTAAAGCAGCCTTCCAAGAATTCCCCTGGTTCATGAACGGACGAAACGGATTCGCTGATGTAAGAGACACAGCCCGTGCAATGGTAGCCCTGATGAACAGCGGGGTACGCAATGAACGGTTTATCATCAACGCAGAAAACAGAACATACCTGGAAATTTTTACCTGGATGGCCAAGGGCTTCGGGAAAAAGCCGCCCGCTAAAAAAGCGGGTGCCCTGATTGCCTCCCTGGCCTGGCGGATAGAAAAAATAAAATCTGGATTTTCTGACGTCAAACCCCTCATAACCCAAGAATCGGTCGCGATCGTCCAGAAACAGGCGGTGTATGATGCTCAAAAAATGCTCCGCGCATTACCGGATTTTCGTTTCCGTCCCCTGGAAGATTCCATTTTGGAGGTTTGCAGCAGATACTTGGAAAACCTAAAGAACGCCTGATGTTACTTCTTTTGTTACAGCCGCCAAACTTCTCCCAACAACATATACTTCCGCCTCCTCCTGTTCGTTATCATAGAAGGAATTTTGCAATGGAGATAACGCATCCAATCCTGGTCTTTCAACCTTAATACCTGATAAGAGATGAAATTATTTTTAATCGTTGCTTGCATGCTTTTGATTTCCGTGACGGCTTTCAGCCAGGATAAGCAGTTTTACATCCATGGCAAAGTAGTCGATGAAAAATCGGGCGTTGTGCTTTTTAATGCCTCCGTCTTTTGCCAGAACACGACGACCGGCACCATTACAGACAACGATGGCCACTTCTCCTTGCGGTTAAACAACGGAGGATACGACCTGGTGGTTTCTTATACGGGTTATGAAACCCAGGTTTTGCGCGTGAGCAATGGGACCAAGGACAAAGACTCCCTTTTAATACAAATGAGGACAGAGAACAAAAGCCTGGGTGAGGTAGCCGTCACCGGTTCTGCCATGGTAGCCGACGGATGGAATAAATACGGCCAGTTTTTTCTGGATAATTTTATCGGTACTTCGACCAACGCATCCCAGTGTACGATAGAAAACAAAGATTCGATCGTCTTTTATTTTTATAAAAAACGCAACAAGCTCAAAGTAAAATCAAAGTCACCCATCATCATACTAAACCAGGCCTTGGGTTACAAAATCCAGTACCAGTTGGATTCATTTGTCAATGACTACAACACCCATATCAGCAGCTATACCGGCTATCCGCTTTTTGAAAACCTTCCCGGTACAGCCGATGATCAGCAACGCTGGTCAAAAAACAGGTACCGCACTTATATTGGTTCCCGGCTGCATTTCATGAGATCCTGGTACGATAGTACCCTCTCCACAGAAGGTTTCCAAGTGGAAACCCTGAACGCTCCGGAATCAGACAAAGGAACCATTTTGGAAAATCCTTATGACGGAAACATCTATTCTGTAGACAGCGGTACGGTAGACATCAATATCAATGGAACCATAAGGGTCACCTACAGCGGTCAGGTACCGGACAAAAACTATCTGATGCAAAATCATTTTCCCCTGAGTGCCAAGTCGGAAGTATCGGCACTCAATATACCGGCAGGATTTTCCATTGAAGAGAATGGATATTTTTTTGAACAATCTGAAATTACCAATATGGGCTATTGGGCCTGGAAGAAAATTGCGGAGCTGGTGCCCTATGATTACAATCCCGATTAAGACAGGGGCTGAACAATCCATTCGTAGTTGATGGAACCACCGACCAACCGCTTTTTATTCCCCTCTTTTTCTATTTAAGCGTTTAAGTCCTTTACTTTCTTCCAGAGTTCAGGAATCCGTTTAATCCATACGAGTTCCCTTTTTTTCACGGACGCTTCCTCGGCCGGTGATCCAAAATATACTTTACCCCCCTGCAGGGAAGCAGGTACCCCGCTTTGGGCATACACAACCGTATCGTCTCCGATCGAAAGGGTCTTGCTTACACCAACCTGACCCCAGAGGATTACCCCGTTTCCGATCTCCACCGCACCGGCTATTCCTACCTGTGCAGCCAAAAGACAATTTTTACCCAAGTTGGTATCGTGTCCGATATGAACCATATTATCCAAACGCGTGCCCCGACCGATCACCGTATCACCACTCACCCCCCGGTCGATGGTGCAACCCGCTCCTATTTCCACATCGTCTTCTATCACTACCCGTCCACAGCTTAACATTCTTTTATACCATACCGGCCGGTTCTTCTTTGAATTGTAGTAGAAGGCATCCGAACCGATAACGGTGCCCGCCTGAATGACGACATCGTTGCCCACTGTGCAATGATCCATGATCGTGACTTGAGGATGAATTACACAGCGCTCGCCAATCTGAACGTGGTTACCAATGAATACACCTGGATATAAATAGGTAGTCTTGCCCACGACGGCACTCGTACTGATCAACCCAGTTGCCGGTTCAAAGGGCCGGAAATGTTTAACTATTTTCTGATAGGCTTCAAAAGGCTCGGGGACAATCAACAATGCTTTTTCTGCAGGAAACTCCACCGATTGATTGATGATAATAAAGGATGCAGCGGATTGTATACACTTCTGATAATACTTGGGATGATCTACAAAAACCAGGTCCCCGGGTTCAACTTTATGTATTTCATTGATGCCGGTCGCTGAAGCACCGACGTTGCCAACCAGTGTTGCTCCCAGGAATTCTGAAAGCCAGGACAAAGAAACGGGTGATGGAAACTTCATGGAGCAGATTTTGGGCAAACCTACATTAAAGTGCTTTTCCACACCCTAAAAAAAATTGTGCATAAAATTTCTTGGAAAATTTTTCGGGATAGACAAAATTATTTCTAATATTGTGTAGGGATATTTATGTCCCTGTACTTACTAACCCATCCAAATAGTAAAAGTCTCGCCGCCAGCGGGGCTTTTTATTTTCAACTATATTTATAGAAATCTTTGCAAACCCTTTATTCATCCCTGTTTCATTGAATTGAATTGTATAAATACTTTATCATATACAAACCATTTCAGGTGCTTTCGCAGTTTACTTCCGAAAACGACAAAGCCTGCCTGAAGGATTTTTTCGAGGTCCCGGGCGATGTCTATCCGGTGGGAAGGCTGGATTATGACAGTGAAGGATTGCTTTTGTTAACAAATGACAAATCCCTCAACCACCGCCTGCTTCATCCCAGTTTTGCGCACGAAAGAGAATACCGGGTACAGGTAGAAGGCCTCATCACCCGGGAAGCGCTGGAATCACTTGCTTCCGGAATTACGATCCATGTCGACGGAAAACCCTTTCACACCGCCGCGGCCAAAGCATCCCCTCTGCCGCAGCAGATCGTCATACCGGAAAGAAAACCACCCATTCGCTTTAGGAAGAATATTCCAACCAGCTGGATCAAGCTGGTCATTACCGAAGGAAAAAACAGACAGGTACGGAAAATGACCGCCGCCACCGGATTTCCAACCCTTCGTCTCATTCGTTACCGGCTAGTGGGATTGACACTGGACGCCATGTTATCGGGCGACATGGTTGAAATGGTTCAAAACGAAGTCTACAGCAAGCTCGGCCTGTTGACGCAGATTTAAATTAATTACCTTTCCAGCTTAAACAGGATACTATGGTTAAATCGATGACGGGTTTTGGTAGGGCAGAAGAAACAGTGGGTGACAAAACCTTTCTGGTAGATGTAAAATCCTTGAATGGCAAACAATTTGAACTTCAGTTAAAACTTCCCGGCTTTCTCAAACCCTATGAATTTGATATCCGCAAGTTGCTTTCCGAAAAACTGGGAAGGGGTTCCCTGGATTGCACGATCAGTCTAAAACAAACCGGCAACGCAAAACCGGTCAGCATCAACACCGATCTGGCCAAAGCATATTATGAAACCCTGGCAGATCTGTCCAAACAACTTAATCAGGATCCCTCCAACATATTGAGTACACTGCTGAAGTTACCGGAAGTCATCACCCCAACCGGAGACACCCTGACCCAGGAAGAATGGCAGCAGTTTAGTAAAGTCATCGAGATGGCCATTGAGGATTTGAACCAACACCGGCTCAATGAAGGCCGGGTGTTAGAAGAAGACCTGGTGCTGCGCATAGAAAATATCAGTTTCCAACAGGAGGAAATCCTGAAACTCCAACCACTGCGTCAGTTGAAGATCAGAGAAAACCTGGAAAAATTATTGAACGAACATGTGGGCAAGGAAAACTATGATTCCAACCGCCTGGAACAGGAAATGATCTACTATCTGGAAAAAATCGATATCAGCGAGGAAATGGTCCGGCTGAAAAATCACTGCGCTTATTTTAAGGAGGTGATGGCTGAACCCGAAGACAGCAAGGGAAAAAAATTGTCTTTCATTCTACAGGAAGTTGGCAGGGAAATCAACACAACCGGTTCCAAGGCTTATGATGTCAAAATCCAGAAATGCGTGGTGCTGATGAAAGACGAACTCGAAAAAGCCAAGGAACAAATCCTGAATGTATTATAGCCGTTATGACCCCTAACCCATCCGGTGATTGCTCGCCCCTGTCCAAAGAAATTCCTGCTGGCAACAAATTCATCCGGTTCATCTCTTTACTGTTTACTTTTACAAAAATTCCTGGTGTGAGAAGAATTATTTTAGTGCTGGCAGTCCTCCTTACTCTTTCTGCCTGCAGCTGGACCACGGGCGTTTTTGAGAAAAACCAGGATTTCAAAGACCATGACTGGCCTGCATCCGTTACACCCGATCTCTCCTTTGACATCACCGATACCAATTCCCTTTATAATTTATACATCGTCATCCGGCACACAGATGCCTATCATTTTAATAATATTTATGTACGGGCCACGGTAAAGGAACCCGGGGTATCTCAGGGAAGATCCGGAGACTATGACCTCCAGCTCGCCACCAATGCCAAAGGCTGGATCGGGACGGCGATGGACGATATCTATGACGCCCGGATTCTTATCCAGTCGGCCACCAAATTTAAAAAAGCGGGTACCTATCAGATCAGGCTTGAACAACTCATGCGGGAGGATCCTTTGAAGAATGTGTTATCGGCTGGATTTAGAGTTGAACGAACACCCTGATCATTTGTATAGAGATAAAGGAGGAATGGATAGACAGTTCTGACGGGTGATGAGCCCCGTTTCTTTTTCAATTCCGAAAAAATGTGGATCCCCTCCAGGTGAACCGATGGCAAATCGCCTATATAAAATACAATGGGCCAACCGGGCTACGGTCATTTGCTGGCTGTTATTGATCTACGTCCTGGCCGCACTGATCTGGTGGTATATCGCCCTGAACCTGCAAAACAACCAGATGGCTTCTGCCAAACTGGAAATGCTCTTGCCGCAGGATCCCGCTTATGCCAGTAAAGTAGAAAAAATCAACGGCGACAGAAACCGGCTTTCCGCAGCTTACAAAAGTGAAGGCCTGGCATTTCTGCTGGTCATCCTGGCCGGGGCCATATTTCTTCGCAGCGCCATCATGCGTCAGTTTAGGATACAAAACCAGCAACAGAATTTTATGATGGCCATTACCCATGAACTCAAGACACCGATTTCGATTGCCAAGCTCAATATGGAAACCCTGCAAAAACATGTACTCGACGTCGGCAAAAGAGAAAAAATACTCAAGTCCTCCCTGGAGGAAATCAACCGCCTCAATACCCTGACCGGAAATATCCTGGTCTCTGCTCAACTGGAGGGCGGTTCCTATCTTTTTAACAAGGAGGAATTGAATTTTTCTTCCGTTGTATCGGCTTCGGTGCATGATTTTGAAAATCGTTTTCCAAACCGAACCTGGAAAAAAGAATGGACGGAAGGACTGTTTGTTTCCGGAGATCCCTTGCTGATGCAAATTCTGGTCAACAACCTGATCGAAAACGCCGTGAAGTATTCTCCCGCCGCTTCACCGGTTAGCGTCCATTTGAAAAAAGAAGGGGACGAAGGAACGCTGGAGGTGACCGACGAGGGAGCGGGCATTCCCAAAAAAGAACGCAAGCGTATATTTCAGAAATTTTACCGGGTGGGCAATGAAAATACGCGTACCGCCCAGGGAACCGGGCTGGGTCTTTATCTGTGCAGGAAAATAACACAGGATCATAAAATGCAACTCCAGGTTTCGGATAACCACCCCCAGGGAAGCCGGTTCACCGTCCGTTTTAAATTATTAAACATATGAACGAACCCGTCCGTAAATCCATCCTGCTTGTGGAGGACGAAGAAAATCTGCACGACGCCCTTCGGTTGAACCTGGAACTGGAAAACTACCAGGTGACTTCTGCCTACGATGGAAATCAGGCGCTCAAAGCCCTGACGGATGAATATTTCGATTTGGTCATCCTGGACGTCATGCTGCCTGGTGTAGATGGTATCAGTGTAGCTGAAACCATCCGGGTGCAACAAAATCCTGTACCCATCCTGATCCTGAGTGCACGCACAACCAGTGCCGATCGGGTACTGGGTTTAAAAAAAGGGGCCGATGACTATCTCAACAAACCCTTCAATCTGGAAGAGCTCTTGTTGCGTGTCCAAAAACTCATCGAAAAAAACGAAAGACTGCAGGAACGCAACAGCGTTTCAGATCAATATGTGTTCGGAAAAAATATGATCGATTTCAAAGCCCAGGAAGCCTTTAACAAAAAAAACGAACGTTTCCGTCTGAGTAAAAAAGAAACGATGCTGCTCAAACTCTTGATTGAAAATAAAAACGAAGTAGTGAAAAGAGAAAAAATCCTGCAATCCGTTTGGGGCTATACGGTCTACCCCAATACACGGACCATCGACAATTTTATTCTGAACTTCCGTAAATATTTCGAAGACGACAGCCGCAAACCCAGGCATTTTCATTCCGTCCGGGGGGTAGGTTATAAATACACCGAATAGCCGAAAAGAAAAGATCCGATCAATTTTTGATCAGACCGTCAAGCGGTGGGTAACCGATTCTGCTTCCCCCAGCAGGCGCTCCACGTCCAGGGTGTTATAAGCGGGGGTATATAATTTTAACTCACACTCATTTAAGATATTCTTCAGTTGAATGATTTCATCGTCCGTCCATCCCCGCGCCCGAAGACCGCTGGCAATATTTAATTTATTGAGCTCACTGGCAGGCAGCTGCAATTTATCGGATACGCCTTTCCAGATGGCGCGGTTAACCGAACCATAAAATTTACCGTAGTCTCCCGATACCCGAAAAGCCCTGGACTCTTCCAAGGGATCGGTCTTGATAGAGGCAGCAGCAATTTTCTCCAGGGCAGCCGCCTCTTTGGCTTTCTCTGCCTTGAGTGCGGCATCTTTTTTTGACTCCTTGAAAATAAAAACCGTCAATATCGCAATCGCGGCGAAGGCAGCGATCCAACCCAAATAACGGAACCACTCCGGATTTCTGGAATGCTCAGGCGCGGGTTGAACCACGGGAGTATTTTTCTTTTTTGCCAGGTGATTGACCTCAATGGGTACCGGACCGGCTTCTATGCTCTTATATACGCGGGCGCTGGGATCAAAATAACTCATCTTCACCGCTGGCAACACGTAGTGACCGGGTTTGGAAGCGATAAAACTATAGTTGAATGTCTTGGAACCGCCCAGTGGTGCATTGGCTTTGTCAATATTTTCCTTGCTGTTCATGTCATAGGATTCCATGCCGGCAGGCCAGTTGACGACCGGTGAATTAATAACCGGAAGGTTGCCGGTGCCTTTGATGGTCACCGCCAAAATCGCCGCATCTCCGGTATCCACTTCTTTGGAATCCAGGGAAGCGCTCAGGGAATATTTTCCGACCGCTCCGTTAAAGTCTGCCGGTTTGCCTTCTTCCGGCAGTGGCTTGACATGAATGGTAACCGGTTTGCTTTCGATGACCAGGTGCTGGGTAAAGGGTGTTCCTGCGCCTTCGGAATCAAAGAGCCTATCCAAAAGTCCGCTAAAACCGGATTCCGGCGTTTTACCAGCGCCCGCGGTTGCCTTCACCAGATAGATATCATTGTCCAGTTCCATCGGATCCAGTGTGATATCTCCGGGTTGCAGGGGAATGAGCTGGGTTTTGCGGATGATGTGGACGGAATAATTTTTACCATTATATTTTTCCACCCCCACCCGGTCTTCCGATGGGTCAACCATATCGTATACGCTGAATCCATTCAGGGATGGATGTTTGGTTACGCGCGAATCCGAGCGAAGCCTTGCATAGAGTTTATAGGTGGCCACGATCGGCTCGCCCAGGTAGCAATCCGTTTTACTGACTTCCACCTTGATAAAAAAGTTCTTGCGAATTTTTTCTGCCACATTTTCTCCGGGCCGTACGACTTCATCCATATCAACCGGTGGCTGCGCTGTTGGCCAGGAAGGATCCGGGAGCGGATTAAAACCCGGGGCCTTGCTGCTGTTCTGGCTGCTTTGTGCTTGTACGGTGACCTGCAGCGGATTGGTATGCATGATCTGGCCATCGATGGTGGCGGTCGCGGGTTTGATGGTCAAAACCCCCGTTTTCCTGGGTTGCAAAACATAACTGATTCCCTTGTATTGAGACATATTGCCATTGACAATACTCATCCCCGAAGACTGGTTCGGTCCCTGGACCACATTAAAATCCGGGAAGTCGGGTGGCTGAACACTGCCCACATCTTTGGCATTTTCAATGACAAACTGGATTTCCACATAATCGGATTTACCGATCTGCTGGGCGCTGGCCTGGGCGGAAAATTTCACCTGGGCCATTACCGGACTGAGCAGCAGACATAGCCAGCAAAAAAGGATGATTCTGAAAGGTATATAGGTTTCGATGGTAGTGGATTTAGTCAATAATACCACGTGAACGTTGCAAATATAAAAACACTCGATCGGGAAAGCTCCCGGCTAAAAGCTTAAAGCTTTCTTAATTTAGAAGCCGCGATTTTCAGTCGGGTCATGGCCCCCGACTTCTGTTTACAAATCCCCTGCCAGTGGACGAATGACCAGCTCTTCCACCACCGCCTGAGGAGATAATTTGGAGATCTGAACAACCGAATCGGCAATATCGGAGGCTTTCATGATGCGAGCCGGTTGCACGCCGCTCTCTTCCCAGGAATCGGTGTATACGGCGCCCGGATAAATGCAAGTGACCTTGATATGAAATTCTTTGAGCTCCTGGCGGAGGTTTTTTGAAAATCCTGAAAGAGCAAATTTGCTGATGCTATAGGATCCTCCACCCGGATAGGCCTGCAGGGCCGCGATGGAACTGATGTTAAATATATGACCCGATTTGCGCTGGATCATCGAGGGAAGCAAGGTTCGGGTGAGGTAGTAGGCACTGAAGAAATTGACCTGCATGATTTCTTCCAGTTGTCCTTCGGGCTCATCATAAATACGCCCTGGTTGAAAGGTACCGGCATTGTTGATGAGTATATCGGTCGCCACACCCGCGTCTAAAATCCATTGTCCAAAATCCAGCGCGCCTTGTTTGGTACCCAGATCAAATGGTTTGGCTTTGATCGTCTGATCCGGAAACCGGGCCATGAGCGAAGCCAGCGCTCCATACAAAGTCACTTCATTTTTTGCCGTCAGGTATAGATCGTGCCCCTCTTTGGCAAAGGCTTCCGCCATACTGAACCCCAGGCCCCGGGAGGCCCCCGATATGACAATTTTCATCCACGCAATGTACGGCTTAACGCCGATGCCTTACATTGCAACATGGCCTATAAACATCTTTTCTTTGACCTGGATCATACGCTCTGGGATTTTGATACCAACAGCCGGGAGGCCCTGGCTGATCTCTATCAAAGCCTGTCCCTGCCCGATCACGGAATACACGATTTTGATCTTTTTCATAAACTCTACCTGGGTCATAATGAACGGCTGTGGGAACGTTATCGCAAAGGCCTCATGAAAGTCGATGAGCTCCGGTGGAAAAGAATGGCCGTCACACTGTTGGAATTTAAAAATGGGGATGAAGCCCTGGCCCGTCAAATGGGCATGGCTTTTCTGGAAATTCTACCGACCAAAACAGCGCTTTTCCCCGGTACGGTAACATTGCTGGATTATCTTCATGACAAAAAATATTTTCTTCATCTCATTACAAACGGTTTTGAAAAGACGCAGCACCACAAACTAAAAATGGCGGGTATTGACCGGTATTTTCAGGAAGTGATTACTTCAGAAGGATCGAACAGCCTCAAACCCCACCGGGAAATTTTTGATTTTGCCCTGGCAAAAACGGGCGCTGCCATAAAAGAAAGTGTCATGATCGGGGATTCACCCGAAGTAGATATTCTGGGAGCAGCAAACGCCGGGATCGATCAGGTCTATGTCAATCATACCCGCAATATAGAGCCCGTGCGGGCTACCTATACCGTTCATTCCTTAGCGGAGTTGATGGAAATTTTTTAAAGGAGATTGTCCCTTGCGTGTTGCAGATAAAACGGCTACCAGGTCGCCAAGACCGTCACGCCACCCTTTACCATTTGATTCAGAGAAACTTTTAAAGCCGTACCGGGAGGAAGCAGAACATCCACCCGCGATCCAAATTTGATGAAGCCCATTTCCGCACATTGCTCGACCTGCTCACCGGTAGACAGGTAGTTGATTATTCTTTTAGCCAGCGCCCCTGCAATTTGTTTGACCAGCAGGCTGCCTTTTGGATTTTTAATCACCACACTATGCCTTTCATTTTCCGTAGAAGATTTCGGGTTCCAGGCCACCAGGTATTTGCCCTTGTGATATTGGCTATAGACCACATTGCCTGAAACGGGATTGACATTGCGGTGTACATTGGCCGGACTCATAAAGATCGATACCTGCAGCCGGCGGTCATGAAAATATTCGGTATCGGTCATTTCTTCGATGACGACCACCTTGCCGTCTGCGGGACAAACAATATAGTTTTCATTGATGGAAGGCACCCGGGCCGGTACCCGGAAAAAAGAAATGATAAAAAGTAAAAAGGCGAGGGTTATAAAAAAAATCAACCAGCTGAGGGCCGGCAGGGTAAAACTCAGTGCGTAAAATGAAACCAGGTTGATCACCGCAAAAATGATGGCGCAAATCGCAATGGTCTTAAATCCTTCCTTATGAATAGTCATTCAAAATGCATTAAACGTTGATCGGTTCGAACAGGTAAAGTTCTATGCAAACATAACGATGTAAAGCCAAATGAAGGGTGTGGCAAAAAGCAGGGAATCAAAACGGTCCAGGAATCCCCCATGACCCGGCATGATCCGTCCGCTGTCTTTGACATCGGCGAGTCTTTTCAATTTACTTTGCAACAGATCCCCAATGGTGCCCGTGATGGCGGCAATGGCTGCCACAATCATCCACTGGCTGACCGCCTGCATTTCAAAACCGCTGCTGAGATAATAACCGACTGCCCCCATGGCCAGGATGGCAAAAATAATTCCGCCGATCGTCCCTTCCCAGGTTTTTTTGGGTGAGATCGATGACAGCGGCGTACGGCCGATCACAGAACCCACCAGGTAAGCCATGGTATCATTGACCCAAAGGCTCAGGATGATGGCAAGCACCAATAATTTGTTGACTGAATCCAGGGCCACCCCCGGATAATAGGTTCGCAGGTTAAGCAGCAGGCCCAGACTGATGGAGATATAGATCAGACCGAGCATGGAATAACCCATATTGCGCAAGTAGGTTTTGCGGGTATATAAAATTTCTGCGACCGGCAGGATAAAAAGAAAAAGAAGCCCACCGTATAAACCGGCATTGTGGAGCCCCACATTGCCCATATTGCCCGGATATTGGGGATGGCTGCAATACATCATGATGCACCAGCCTGCGATCATCACACCATATTTTTGAAAGGAGCTGATCTCCGCATAGGACGGGTCAATTTTTGCGAGCAGCTTTTGATATTCGTACCAGCAGCCAAAATGGATGATCGAAAAAAGAACAAAAAAACTCCAGATATTCCAGAGCAGTCCGGTGAGCATGACTGCTACAAATACCAGGGAAGTCAGCGCCCTTGTCCTGAAAGTGACTGCCTGAAGAGCCATAATATGAAGTTACGTAAATGGAATTATAGAATGTCACCCCGGATTATCCATTAGAAAGTCATCAGGGCCAGATGGAAATTCATCTTCGTAACGGGTCAGGGAATTTTTTCTGAGATAGTTTAAAAGGAATATCACGCCCACTACGGAAAAAATCCCCAGCGCCGCGAATCCAATGCTGTAGTTGGTTTTCGAATCCAGGTCAGCTACCTTAAAATAAATGAACAGCACGTTGATCGAATTGAAAACAAAATGTCCCAGGATGGCAGCCAGCAGGCTTCCGCTGTACCAGTACAAGGCGCCGAGGATAATACCCAGGGCCATCCGAGGGAGGAAGCCCATAAACTGCATGTGAAAAGCCGAAAAAAGAAATCCGGTGAAAATGATTCCCGGCCAGGGCTTTTTAAAAATCTGTATCAACAGGCGCTGCAAAATACCCCGGAAAAAAAGTTCTTCTCCCACCGCTGGAAGTACACCCACCAGGATGATGAGTTTCATCAGGTCAGCCGGGCTTTTCATAGACAATACATTTTCCAAGGGGCCGTTGGCATTGTCCTCACCACTCATAATCCACTTCTGGACCCGGGGGGGCAACTGATGAACAATGGCTTCGTTGATCATACTCAGAAAAGCAACCGTCATATAAGACAGCAGGATGGTAAGCAAGGCAATAAATAAAAAACTCTTTTTCTGGGGAGGCCGCAGGCCGGCATAATAAAAAGGATTTGGGTCGGCCAAATAAGCAAAAACCATGGCAGGGAGTACAAAAATAAAGAGCTGCAGGCCCAGGAGTTCTTTGATCAAGGGGGCATTCTCCGGTTTGGAGAAGTCCGCTGAAATGACCTGTGAAGTACTGAGATGATTGAGTTGTGCCACCAGGGCGAATCCGACGATTTGAACAACCAAGAAAATACCTACTGTCAGAAATCCAAAAATGAGCAATTGCATCCAGGCGGGCTTATCTCGAAGGTAACTATGCATGCAGACCCTTCCTGCTTTGGGTTTTATGAGTATCTTTGCGGCAGAAAGTGGTGCAAAATTAAGCAACCCCCCTTCAATTTCGGCATGGAATAAGGCTGAAAGAAAGATTCTCCGGATTTTTATGTCGATTCAGATTGGAAAACATATTACGCTGCCTGATTTCCCCCTGCTGCTGGCGCCCATGGAAGACGTGAGTGATCCGCCGTTCCGTTATGTATGCAAGAAATATGGCGCCGATCTGATGTACAGTGAATTTATTTCTTCAGAAGGACTGATCCGGGATGCCATCAAAAGCAAACAAAAACTGGATTTTTTTGAATACGAGCGCCACTTCGGAATTCAGATTTTCGGTGGAGATGAAGAAGCCATGGCCCTCAGTGCCCGCATCATCGATGCCACCAATCCGGACCTGGTGGACATCAATTTCGGATGCCCGGTAAAGAAAGTGGTATGCAAAGGAGCCGGCGCGGCCGTGCTCAAAGACGTGCCGGCCATGGTCCGCCTCACCCGGGCTGTCATCCAGTCGACGCGGCTTCCGGTTACCGTCAAGACCCGCCTGGGTTGGGACGATGATTCCAAGAATATCGAGGACGTCGCCGAACGACTGCAGGACGAAGGCATTGGCGCCCTGACCATCCATGGCAGGACCCGGGCTCAATTATATAAAGGGGAAGCCGACTGGACCCTGATCGCACGGGTAAAAAATAACCCCCGTATCCGCATTCCTGTTTTCGGGAACGGAGATGTGGACAGCCCGGAAAAAGCACTCGAATATAAAAACCGCTATGGCGTGGACGGCATCATGATCGGCCGGGCATCGATCGGATATCCCTGGATTTTCCGGGAGATCAAATATTTTATGGAGACGGGCCTTCACCACCCTGCTCCTTCCATGGAAGAGCGGATCACCGTGATCCGGGAGCATCTGCACCGTTCTGTTGAGTGGAAGGGAGCCGTACTCGGTATCCTGGAAATGCGCCGTCACTACAGCAACTACCTCAAAGGAATTCCGCATATCAAAGAAGTCCGGGGACAGCTGGTACAGAAAAACAATCTGGAAGAAATTGAAGAAATTTTAGAAAACCTCCGCCTGACCATGGGAGCGGCCAGCCTGCAATACGCCTGAGCCCCACCATCAGATTTTTTTATTGAACGCTTCTAGGCCGGAAACATATTGTACGGCTCTTTTTTCTGCAATGAAATCGGCAATAAATAATTCCGCTGCCATCAGGGTCAGTGCGATACCGAACCCAAACCAAAAGAGATTGCCCGTGGGTCCCCGGAACAGGAAAATCAATACCAGGCCGGCGACAAGGGCGCCGATTTCTATCCAGCGGTAAATCAGAAAGTTCATGGTAACCTTGCGCATCCGCGTGAGTTCCGTGGTTTTAAGTTGGTCGGGATTCATATCGTAGGCGTATACCTGGCTGATGCGCTGATCGTCACTTTTTACGTAGACGGAATATCCTGCGATTGCCTGAACCAGTCCTAGGATGAGCAGGGGAATGGCAGCCCCCCGGTAACCTTGTGATCGGAGCATAAAATGAAAGATCAGGGCCAGCGCAACGGCCGCCAATCCGATCACCAGAAAAACCAGGCTTTCCTGTTTTTCTGCTACAAAATATTTTTCAATATCGGTCTTGGTCAGCATGAAATTCTCTGCTTTAAATATAACCATATCCATTTAGTTTGTGGCGGCTTATTTTTGCAAAAATTATCTATGGCGCGCATGTTGCTTTCTTTGGCCCTGGGTTTCTGTCTGGCCAGTTGCTCCTCCAATCATGTCAAAGAAGATGACAGTCTCCGGGCCTATTTTGACGGGGCGGGGGTAAAAGGATGTTTTGGATTTTTCAACAACAGTGAAAATAATTTCATCATCTACAATCTCTCCCGCTACCGCGACAGTGCTTATACCCCCGCCTCCACATTTAAGATCGTCAATTCACTGATCGGTATTCAGACGGGTGTCATCACCGATGAAAACATGGTGATCAAATGGGATGGTGTCAAACGCTGGAACGAGGACTGGAATAAGGACCTGACCATGAAGGAAGCTTTTGCGGTTTCCGCAGTTCCCTATTATCAAGAGGTGGCCCGGCGCATTGGCCGTAAAAACATGCAATTATGGATCGACTCTTTGGGCTACGGCAACCGCGATATCTCCGGACCCATCGATTCTTTCTGGCTGAACAATACTTTGAAAATTAAACCGGATGAAGAACTCGGGCTGGTAAAGAAATTATATTTTGACCAGCTTCCCTTCTTCAAAAGGACACAGGATATCGTGCAGTCGGTCATGCTGCGTGAACAGAATTCCAACTATAAGCTCTACTACAAGACCGGTTGGGGTTTTCCCGGCAACGGAAAGGAATTGGGTTGGATAGTGGGTTGGATTGAAGAAAATAAACATCCCTATTTTTTCGTTCTCAATATCGAATCGACGGTTCCCGATCGGGTTATGAAAGTGCGATTGAAACTACTCAAAGACATCCTAGCTCATTTAGGATTTTTTAACGGAAAGATGTAAATCTGCCGGCTGGTCTTTGTTATCTTGCAACCGTGGTGGCCACCCGCACCGGCGGGCGGCCGACAAAAGATTGATTTATAAAACATGCAATTCCAGCACCCGGAAAATTTTATCGGCTTCTTGCTCATCCCCCTGCTGATCTTGCTTTTTTATAGGCTGATCGGCTGGAAAAAAAAGCTGGTGAAAAAGATCGGCGACCCCACTTTGGTCAGCCAGCTGGTTAAATCTTTTTCGCCCCAGAATTTCACAACCAAATTCATCCTGGTCTGCATCGCCTTATTGCTGCTGGTTCTGGGCCTGGCCAACCTGCGGGCAAAAGGCAGTGCTGAAAATATTTCCCGCCAGGGAGTGGACGTCATGATCGTACTGGATGTAAGCAAGAGCATGTTGGCTCAGGACGTAAAACCCAGCCGCCTGGACAAAGCCAAGCAACTTCTTTACCGGCTGGTAGACCGCCTGCAAAACGACCGCATCGGTTTGATTTTATTTGCCGGCCGGTCCTATATGCAAATGCCACTGACGACGGATCACAGTGCGGCCAAACTCTATATCTCTGAAGCCGGCCCAAACGCCGTTCCCACGCAGGGAACCGTTTTTGCGGAGGCCCTGGCCATGGCCAATAACTCTTTTAACCGCAATGAACACAAATACAAAGCGGTGGTGCTTATTTCAGATGGAGAAGACCACGATCCGGACGCAGCAAAAATTGCCAAACAAATGGCAGACGACGGAGTCATGGTCAACACCGTGGGTATTGGTTCCGCCGAAGGATCCATCATCATCGATCCGGAGACGAAAGAACCCAAAAAAGATGACAAAGGAAATACCGTCATCTCCAAGCTCAATGAGCAGGAGCTCTCTTCCATTTCAGATCTTACCAATGGAATCTATATTCATTTGGATAACCTGGAAGATGCGACCCTTACGCTTTCCCAGCGGCTGGACAGTATTGAGAAAAGAGCGCTCTCGGACAGTGAGTTTATCAACTACAAAAATTATTTCCCCTGGTTCATTGGACTGGCAGCCGTCCTGCTGATCCTGGAGCTATTCATTCCTGAAAGAAAAAGAAAAATTGCCTAAGAGCCTATTGACCATATTATCTTTTTTTGTGCTGGGCACCACCTCCTCCCTTCAGGCGCAGACAACGGATGCGCTGATCCGGCAGGGAAATCGTTTTTATAACAAACAGGATTTTGATCAGTCACTGACCAATTATCAAAAGGCCCTGAAAAAATCACCCGGCAACCCCGACGCCAGTTTTAATCAGGGAGATGCCCTCTACCGGAAAAATGATTATGAGAAAGCAGCCACTGCCTATGACGATGTATTGCAGTCCAAAGCAGATGAAAATACCCGGCAAAGTGCTTATTATAACAAAGGGGTAGCGATGATGCGGCAAAAAAAACTCGATGAAAGTATTGATGCCTGGAAAAATGCCCTACGCCTGAACCCTAGCGACAGTGCCGCGCGGGACAATCTGGTCAAAGCGCTTCTGGAAAAAAAGAAACAGGACCAGCAACAGCAGCAACAGAATAAAAAAGATCAATCCGACAAAAAGAAATCTGACAACAAACAAAAAAAGGATCAGAATCAGAACAATCCCGACAATCGTCCCAAACCCCAACAGAGCAAACTAAGTAAGCAGCAGGTGGAACAATACCTTAAATCCCTGGAACAAAGGGAAAAAGATGTGCAGGATAAAATGAACCAAAGTAAAAATCACACCCTGACCCAGCCGGAAAAGGATTGGTAATGCCTCAAGGGAAAGCCGGAAACCCAAATGGCGTCGTCTTTTCTTAATTTTGCCATGGACCATTGAACCGCACCCCGTCAACATACACTATGCAACTCTATACGCCTTCCCTGACTTCATACCAGCGACTGAAAACAGTTGCCGTGCCGGTCGGAGATCTCCTGCTGGGCGGGGAAGCGCCCATCCGGGTGCAAACCATGACGACCACCGATACCATGGATATCCTTAAAACCGTGGAACAATCCATCCGGTGTATCCAAGCCGGTGCCGAACTGATCCGCATCACCGCGCCCAGCAAGACGGAAGCCGAGAACCTGTTGCCTATAAAAAATGAAATCCGCAAAAGAGGATACAAAACACCTTTGGTAGCGGATATCCACTTCACCCCCAATGCCGCAGAAATAGCAGCCCGCATCGTAGAAAAAGTCCGGATAAACCCGGGTAACTATGCCGATAAAAAGAAATTTGAATTTTTAGAATACTCCGACCAGGATTACCGGGAAGAGATTGAAAGAATCCAGGAGCGTTTTCTTCCCCTGATAAAAATTTGTAAGGAATACGGCACGGCGATGCGAATCGGTACCAATCACGGTTCCCTGAGCGACCGGATCATGAGCCGCTATGGAGACAGTCCGATGGGTATGGTAGAGAGTGCAATGGAATTCTTGCGTATTGCGCGCCAGGAAAATTATCATCGGATTGTCCTGAGTATGAAATCCAGCAATCCGCTGGTCATGGTCGAAGCCTACCGACTGCTGGTTAAAACCATGTCGGATGAATTTAACCAAATCTATCCCCTGCATATTGGTGTAACCGAAGCCGGTGACGGGGAAGACGGCCGTATCAAATCAGCGATCGGCATTGGCACCCTGCTGGAAGATGGCATCGGAGACACCATCCGGGTTTCCCTGACCGAGGATCCGGAATTTGAAATTCCTGTCTGTCAGGATTTGGTTGCCCGTTATCATTCCAAACATCGTGATACGGGAATACCGCCGGTAGAAAAAATACCGTATTCACCCTTTGCATACCAAAGAAGAAAAACAGGGGCCGTCTTACATATCGGTGCTACCCATCCGCCCGTAGTCGTTTCCGATTTCAGGCAGGAGTCCCCCATCCGCCCCGAAACCCTGGAAAGGATCGGATACCAGTACGATCCTTTGTTGGATAAATGGCAGATCGCTGATGCGGCGGCAGATTTTATCTATACCGGAGATACCGTCCTGGATTTCCCGTTGCCGGGGACCTGCAAATTGATTTACAATTACCATACTTGGAAGGGACTTGCAGACAAGACAACCATCGGGGGAGAGGAAAAATATTTCCCGCTTTTTACCCTAGATCAAATGGATCAAATGGCAGCAGGGTCTGCCTCTTTAAATTTTCTGCGGCTCAATACCGACAGCCTCCGGGAACCCGAAGGGCTTGCACGACTTGAAAAAATTCCAGGGCTCGTGCTTTGTCTTTATTCAGAGAACAAGAACCCGGTCCTGGATATCCGGCGTTTCCTAATCGAAGCGATGAATAGAAATATTCAAATTCCGGTCATACTCATGCTTTCCTGCAAAGAATCCTCGATTGACCGACAGCTCATCCACTACGCCGTGGAAACCGGTGCCCTCTTGGTCGATGGAATGGGGGATGGGATCTGGCTCATCAACGATTCCGGCGTCATCACCAACGAAAAAGTAAGCGGTAGAACCTATCTGGCTGCAAAAAACAATCATCAGTTCTTAAACAACACAGCGTTTTCTATTCTCCAGGCGGCCCGGACGAGGGTTTCAAAAACGGAATACATTTCCTGTCCTTCCTGCGGCAGAACACTTTTTGATCTCCAGGAAACCACGGCGAAGATCCGCTCAGTGACCAGTCATCTCAAGGGCCTGAAGATTGCCATCATGGGATGTATTGTAAACGGGCCGGGCGAAATGGCGGATGCAGATTTTGGTTATGTGGGTAGTGGCCCGGGAAAAATAACCCTATATAAAGGAAAAGAAATCATGAAGCGCAATGTGAGCAGTCAGACCGCCGTATCAGCGCTCATTGATTTGCTAAAAGAGAGCGATGCCTGGGTAGAACCCGAGCCGTTGATGGCGACCCGGTGAGGGTTGGATCAAGGACTAAAGCATCTGCGCTCCTTCGCTGATGCTCATGATATAACAATCGGGTGTTTTCAGAAATTGGTTTTGGTATTTTTCCTGGAGGATGGAAATACAGGCATCCACCCGATCGGTTTTTATCAGGGCTATAATACATCCGCCAAAACCACCCCCCATTTGCCGGGCACCCTTTACACCTGGAATTTTTGCGATCTCTTCTACCAGAAAATCTGATTCGGGACAACTGACCTGGTAATCCCGGCTCAGCCCCCAGTGCGAGGCATACATCAGGCGGCCGAAAGCCTCGAGGTTTTTTTCTTTTAAAAAAACGCAACCGTCCAGCAACCGTTTGTTTTCTTCCACGATAAAACGGCACCGCATAAAATCGGTCGGATCCATTTGCTCCTGGTGGGCCAGGAGCTGGGCCTGGGTCACATCCCGCAGGGATTTTATTTCGGGATAAAATTGCTGAAGCCGGAATACACCCCCTTCACATTGCTGGCGGCGCAAGTTATATTCTGAAGAAGCCAGCTGATGACTCACCATGGTGTTCACCAAAACGATCCGGTGATCTGTAAAATCAAAAGGTATGTATTCAAACTGAAGGCTGCGGCAATCCAGTTTTATCAAATGACCGGCTTTCCCGTGTAAGCTGGCAAACTGATCCATGATGCCACACTGGAGTCCCGCAAACTGCTGTTCAGTTTTTTGTCCGGCCAGGGCGATTGCCATCCTGGTCAACCCGAGCTGGAATCGTTCATTGAGGGCAAGGCCGAAGGCGCTGCAGAGTGCGGCCGATGAACTCATGCCGGCTCCCACCGGAATTTCACCCGCCACCACCAGATCCAGTCCATAGGGCAGACGTTTTTCCGGCATAAGCATATGGATCATACCCAACAGGTAAGTCGGCCATCCTTTCACGGGACGGATTTCATCCAGTCCATAGGAAAAGATTTCCCCATATTGAATGGCCCGCATGTTCAGGCGGTTATTGGTACTGACTGCCAGGGCGATAAAAATTTTTTTGTCAATTGCGCCAGGCAGTACAAAACCCTGGTTATAATCTGTATGTTCTCCGATCAGGTTTACCCGACCCGGGGCGGCAGCAATCTCGTGTTCCTTTCCCAAATATTGTTGAAATTGCTGACGGATCTCTGGTAACATGTGCCGGAAATTAAATCCTCGAAAAAATGTCGTTCAATATAACACAAGAAAAGGAGGAAGATCTGAATCTGCTGCAGATTTCCGATTTTTCAAGCGGCATCCAGGTAAGAATTTTACCGGAAGCCGGGGCACTCCTCCATGAATTCTCGATCCCTTGGGGCAACCGCAGAATCCAGGTCATCGAGGGATACCAGAATGGAGCGGACCTGAAAAAAAATTACGCTTCTTCTTATAAAAGTGCGAAGCTCTCTCCCTTCGTATGCCGCATCGCCCAGGCTCGTTATTCTTTTGGTGGGAAAGCCTTTGAATTCGAAAATAAATTCGGGGACGGTTCGGCGATTCATGGTCTGCTCTACAACAAACCGTTCCGCGTAGTGAAAAAGACGATACTGCCCGAGGAGGCATCCATCGAACTGGAATATGATTACAACAAAGATGATCCGGCCTACCCTTTTGAATACAAAACGACCATCCGCTATACTTTGCAATCATCGGGACATCTTTATCTGAAGACCACGGTGCAAAATTGTTCTGCTGTACCCATTCCCATGGCGGACGGTTGGCATCCCTATTTTTCACTGGAGGGTTCGGTGAACAGCTGGCTTCTTTCCTTTCGTTCCCGAAAAAATATAGCCTTTGATGAAAAGCTGATACCCCTCGGTCATGTCATCGAAACCTCCGACTTTTATTCGCCCACACTGGTTGGTGACCGCTCTTTTGATCATTGTTATTTACTTGAACAGGATTTGCAGCGCCCGGCAGCCACCCTGGAGAACCCGGACAATCACCTGCGCCTGTCCTTATTTCCAGACAGCTCTTATCCCTATCTTCAGATTTATACACCTCCAGACCGAAAATCGATTGCCTTAGAAAATCTGAGTGCCGCGCCCGATAGTTTCAACAACGGCATGGGCCTGATTATTTTGGAACCAGATCATTTACAAAGTTTTAGCGTGCTATATCAACTGGAATTCGGGTAATCATGTATCTTTCCTAATAATTATTTTTATGAATAAGATGAAGTATATATTCACCCTGGTCGGTATGTTTTTACTGGCGGGATGTTTTGAAATCAATGAAGATATTGATGTGAAACCAGGCGGTAGCGGGGTATATGCTGTTCATACCAATATGAGTCAGCTGTTGCAGGCCATGCAGAGTTATCTGGGTAAGGAAGAAATGGATAAGCAGATGCCTACCAGAAATATTGATACGACGGTGATGATGAAAACCCTGTTGGATACGGCCTCCAATATTTCAGCAGAAAACAAAGCCCTGATCAAGGACGGATCGGTCCATCTGTTGCTCAACATGCAGCAAAAGGAATTTAACAGCGATATCGTGATTCCTTTCAAGAGCCTGTCGGACTTGCAGAAATTATACAATTCCATGAACAACCAGTCCCTGGGATTTACCCAGCTCTTCAAAGGCATGGCCGGCAAACCGGATACGGCCGGATCCTCTTCCAATGGCAACGGTATGCCCGATATGAACCAGTTCAATGCCATTTATGATTTTACCAGTCGGGATGGTTATCTCTCCCGCAAACTCAATCAAGAAAAATGGAAGGCCCTGCAACAGACTTCACAATATGCACAGATGAAGGATGCAGGCAATATGGGAATTTCCATCCCCTATACACTGACCATTACCGTTCCCCGGCCCGTAAAAAAAGTAGACAACGACCTGGCCAAAATTTTTCCTGATCGAAAAAAAGTTATTATACAATACAACCTGATCGAAGTCTTTGATCATCCCGAGAAATTTGAATACACGGTCACTTATTAGGAATCAAGCATGCTTAGAAAAACAGATTTCCTTGTGGTTGGATCGGGAATTGCGGGCCTCACTTACGCACTCAAAGTAGCCAAGGCCTGCCCCAGCAAAAAAGTACTGGTTATTACCAAGACCATAGCTGACGAAACCAATACCAAATACGCGCAAGGGGGCGTCGCGGGGGTGACGGATCTGGAAAACGACAGTTACGAAAAACATATTGAAGACACTTTGATTGCCGGGGACGGTCTTTGCAATCCCAATACCGTTGAAATCGTGGTGAAAGAGGGGCCCCTGCGCATCCAGGAGATGATCGACTGGGGTGCCGAGTTTGATAAAGATGAAGAAGGAGAATTCAAAAGAGGAAGGGAGGGCGGCCATTCTGAATTCCGAATCCTGCACCATAAGGATGTAACGGGCCGGGAAATGGAACGGGCATTGCTGCAGACCGTCGCCGCCCAGGAAAATATTGAGCTCATCAAACATTGTTTTGTGGTGGATATACTCACCCAGCATCACCTCGGTTATCTGGTTACCAAATCCACCCCCGACATCGAATGTTATGGCATCTATGCCCTGGACATGAAGGAAAACCGGATCATTAAAATTCTTTCCCGCATCACGCTTTTTGCTACCGGAGGCAACGGGCAGGTCTATCGCACCACAACCAATCCGGTGATCGCTACCGGTGACGGGATTGGTATGGTATACCGGGCAAAGGGGCGCATCGAAAACATGGAGTTCATCCAGTTTCATCCCACGGCCCTCTATCAACAGGGCGTGAGTCCTTCCTTTTTGATCACCGAGGCTGTCCGGGGTGACGGCGGGATTCTGCGGAACAAAAACGGGGAGGCGTTTATGGAAAGATATGATTCCAGAAAAGACCTCGCACCCCGGGATATCGTTGCCCGCGCCATCGACAGTGAAATGAAAAAAGCCGGTACCGAACATGTATACCTGGATTGTCGCCACATGGATATGGAAAAATTCATGGAACATTTTCCCAATATTTATGCTACCTGTAAAACGGCGGGTATTGATGTGGCCACTCAAATGATTCCCGTGGCCCCGGCTGCTCACTACAGCTGCGGCGGCATCAAAACCGATGAATGGGGACATACGTCGATCCGTAATTTATATGCAGCCGGGGAATGTGCGTCGACCGGATTACACGGTGCCAACCGCCTGGCCAGCAATTCCCTGTTGGAAGCCATGGTTTTTGCCCACCGGTGTTACCTGGATTCGGTAGAAAGAATCGAAAGTGTTTCTTACCGCGAAGACATTCCGGACTGGAATGCAGAGGGCACAACCGCACCGGGAGAAATGATCCTCATTACCCAAAGCATCAAAGAGCTGCAGCTACTCATGAGCGATTATGTGGGAATCGTGCGGACCAATATCCGCCTGAACCGCGCCATTAAAAGACTGGACCTGCTGCATGAAGAAATAGAAGCACTTTATGAGACCACACTTTTGTCTCCGCAACTCTGTGAGGTCCGCAATCTCATCACCACCGGATACCTCATTGTAAAAGGTGCCCAGTTCCGAAAGGAAAGCAGGGGTCTTCATTTCAATACCGATTATCCTTATAAGAGCAGGCTGATACAAAATATAGTACTCTGATGAAAGCCATGATCTTCGCTGCCGGTCTGGGCACTCGCTTTAAACCCTGGACGGACCATCATCCCAAAGCGCTTGCCCTGGTCAACGGCAAATCACTGCTGGAAAGAAATATCCGTTATCTGCAATCAGCGGGCATCAAAGACGTGCTGGTGAATGTTCATCATTTTTCAGATCAGATACGCCATGCCATCATTGTACAGGATGGATGGGGCAGCAATATTTCCATCAGCGATGAAACCGAAGAAGTGCTTGAAACAGGAGGTGGACTAAAAAAAGCCGCCGATTTCTTTGATCAGGGATCTTTCCTGCTCATGAATGTGGATATTTTAACCGACCTGGATTTATCCGGAATGATTTCTTTTCACCACGAGAAAAAACCCCTGGCTACCCTGGCCGTGACGGATAGAAAATCCTCCCGTTATTTTCTCTTTGATGAAAAAAGCCGGCTGAATGGATGGAAGAATACCCAAACCGGGGAGGAAAAAATTTCTTTTTCCTGCTCGCCAATGTTTGAAAAAGCTTTTAGCGGCATTCATCTGGTTTCACCCGATATATTTTCCCTCATGCACCGTCAGGGAAAATTCTCCATCGTAGATGTTTACCTGGATCTGGCAGCGACCCATCCGATTCTGGGCTACGACCATTCGGGATCCCGGCTCGTGGATGTGGGCAGAATAGCCTCCTTGACCCTTGCAGAAACCCTGTTTGCCTAAAAGCAGGAAAGATCAGGTACTTAAAAGAAACGCGAGAAGAAAGCAGGCTGTTTGAAATCTCTGGGAGCCTCACAAAATGAATATGACTGCTGATCGCCCGTTTGTTGGTCGTTGCTGCAAATCTTTTTTAAAATTTCAGGGGATCCGGTGAGAAGGGATGGCATCAATCGTTTTTCCAATGCTTTGACTCCTGGACAATATGGTGAAGATCGATCCTGACACCGAATTTGTTTTTCAAATGGCGTGCGAGTGAATCTGCTGCATACACACTGCGGTGTTGGCCACCGGTGCAACCAAAATTCACCATCAGGCTTTCGAATCCTCGGTGAATATATTCTTCGACCGAGATATCCACCAAGTCAAAGACACTGTTGAGGTATTCGGGCATCTTGGTCTGTTGTTCCAGAAAATCCTTCACCGCCTTGTCCCGGCCTGTCTGCGACTTAAACTCTTTGATCCTCCCCGGATTATCGATCGACCGGCAGTCAAAGACAAAACCGCCGCCATTGTCACTGGTATCGGCTGGAATGGATTGACGGTAAGAGAAACTGTTGATGTGGACCACGAGTGGCGTGTCTTCCCCAGCGCGGGCGGGTATAAAACGGGCGATGATCTGATCTTCCACAATCAGATTTAAAACCCGTTGAAATTCCGGCACCTGATCACTCATGGGGTATTGCAGAAGAAAAGACCGGAGATTTTTCAGTCCAAGGGGTATGCTGACTAGAAAATGTGCTTTGCGTTCAAACAATCCCCGAAAGCCGTAGGCGCCCAGCACCTGCATAAGCCGGATGAGCACATATCCCTGATACTGTTTTACAAATTGTTTTTTGTTAAACGGGGATCCCAGTTCTTCTTCCACACAGTCCATATAATATTCCAGTAAACCATGTTTCCAGGCCTCACTCAATTCTGCTTTTGCCTGCCAGAGCATGGAGGCCACATCGTATTGCAGGGCTCCTTTCATGCCTCCCTGATAGTCGATGAAATGGACGGTCTGGTCTTCCACCAGGATATTCCGGCTCTGGAAATCACGAAACATAAAATAACTGTGGTTGGCTTGGCTGAGCTCGGAAGAAAAGTTTTCGAAGTTGTCTATCAGCTTCTCCTTGTCATAAGGCAGCTGAAGGGTATCCAGAAAATAATACTTGAAATAGAGCAGGTCACTCAAGATCGCCTGCTTTCCAAATTCACTGGATGTCAAGGTCCAGTTTTCATAGTCCAGTCCTTTGTCTCCCTGAATTTGCAGATGGGCCAGTTCCTTCAGGCTTTTTCTAAACAGGTCATAGACTTCATCGGTGTATCCGGATTGCTCAAGCCGGTTCATGAGCGAAACGTCGCCGAAATCCTCCTGGATATAAAGGGTCCCTTCCCGGTTGACGGCCAGGATTTCCGGTACCGGACAGTGGATGGCTTTAAAATGCCGGCTGAACTGGATAAAACTCTGGTTCTCCTTGATATTGATACCATAGGTGGCAATAAAGGACTGGCTGGCCGTCTTGATGCGGTAGTAAATCCGGATGCTGCCCGACTGGGGTATCTTAAGAATGGAAAGGATGGGCGCGGAATGAAAGCTGGTAAACAGGTCGCTGATATCCTTAGTGATCTGATCCATATCGGTCGTGAAACTACAAAAACCTATTCAACCACCGTGGCTTCCTTTTTTTCTTTTGTTTCGCGTTTCAAAACACTTTTCTGATGGGCGGCAATCAGTTCGGCCACCAGGGCCGTCCATCCGGTTTGATGGCAGGCACCCAGGCCCATGCCGTTGTCGCCGTGAAAATATTCATAAAAAAGGTGCAGGTGTTCATTTCCGGGTTGCTGGTAAAACCAATTGTATTTGCCGTATTGGGGTACATTGCCTGAAACATCGGGCTGGAATAAAGTGATCACCCGCTGGGTGAGAAAATCTGCCACATCCTCCAGGTTCATCAATACGCCGGAACCCACGGGACATTCTACTTGTAAAGAATCCCCATAGTATAAACCGTACTTACGAATGGACTGGATGATGATGTAGTTGATGGGCATCCATACCGGTCCGCGCCAGTTAGAATTGCCTCCGAACAGACTAGAAGTGGAATCTCCCGGATCATACTGGATCGTATAATCAATGTGGTCGATCCGGACAGAATAGGGATTTTTTTCGTGGTATTTGGAAAGGGCGCGGATGCCTCCCGGAGATAAAAATTCATCTTCGTTGAGCAAACGGACCAGCAGGCTCACGAGTCGTTCGCGGGGAATGAGTGAAAGCAGGATGGATTTTCCATCGGTCTTTTCCTCATTGGGCCAGAATTTTTTATTTTTCAGGCGATAATTTTCAAACCAGGTAATTCTTTTCTGAAAGTCAGACAGCTTATCGAGTTTCTTCTTTTCTATGATGGACACCGCAAACAGGGTGGTGATGCCGACGATGGAGTGGATACGCAGTTGCAGGGGAGCGGATCCGGAAATGGCCAGGGTATCATAAAAAAACCGGTCTTCTTCGTTCCACATACCCTGTTCATTCAACGCTTCTGCAATCAGCACGAACTGTTCAAAGAATTTTGTGGCGGTGTCTTCAAAAGTGATATCCTTCATGGCAATCTCCAGGGCCATGTCCAGTAAATTGAGGGCATACATCCCCATCCAGCTGGTTCCGTCTGCCTGTTCCAGCTGCATCTGGCCGGGCAGTTCACTGCTCCGGTTAAATACACCGATATTGTCCAGGCCAAGGAACCCGCCTTCAAACATATTGTTGCCGTTGGTGTCTTTGCGGTTGATCCACCAGGTAAAATTGATCAGGAGTTTTTGAAATATTCTTTTGAGAAAATCAATGTCATAGTTCCCTGATTTCTCTCCTTCCAGCCGGTAAACTGCCAGGGCAGCCCATGCCTGCACCGGCGGATTGACATCACTGAAATTCCACTCATAGGCGGGCAGCTGTCCGTCGGGTTTCATGTACCACTCGCGCATGATGAGCAGCAGTTGATTTTTGGCAAAGGAGGAATCGACCATGGCCATGGGAATACACTGAAATGCCATATCCCAGGCTGCATACCAGGGATATTCCCATTTGTCGGGCATGGCGATGATGTCCTGGTTTTTGAGGTGTTTCCAGTCGTGGTTGCGACCGAATTTTTTCCCTTCATTGACGGGGGTGATGCCGTCGGTGGACGTCAGCCATCTTTCCACATCAAAATGATAATACTGTTTACTCCACAGAAGGCCGGACAAAGCCTGTCTTTGCAGCATTTTTAATTCTGCAGGGGTGGCCGGGTCCAGGATTTCCTCATAAAATGCATTGGCTTCCTGTTTGCGGACCTCAAAAATTTTCTTGAACCCCAGGGTAAATGGGTTGGCAATCATTTTTGCGGACAGCCTCAGGTAGATGCTTTCGGACTTTCCCCCTTCCAAGCGCATTTTATATACAGGTGAAAATTTAGTGCCGCTTTTTTTCTTTTTCAGCGCATCCAGGTGTTGGCCTTTGATCAGCGCCGTATGAAAAGCATCTTTGACAAAGGGTGTCTTGTTTGGAACGCCGATCACTTTTTCCAGGTTGGTCTCATTTTCGGTAAACCACTTTTCCTTAGGCGTCTGAAAATATAAATAGTAATCTCCCAGCCTGGGATGGGAAGCTTTCACTGAATTTTTGTGGTGCAGGCTGATTTCAGGCTTCACTTCCTTTTCTTCCGTCCATTTATTATAAAACCAAAGGGTGGGAAGCAGGGTGATGTCAGCGGCTTTGTGAAAGCGGTTGGTAATATCGATCCGGATAAATATATCGCTGGAATTTTGTTTGGCATAAGTCACCAGCACATCGAAATATTCGTCGTCATCAAAAACACCGGTATCCAGAATTTCATATTCCGGTTCATGCTTGGAACGGAGCCGGTTTTCCAGAATGAGTTGCTGATAAGGGAATGCCTGCTGGGGATATTTGTACAGGTATTCCATGTAAAAATGAGTCGGGATATTATCGAGATGATAATATAGTTCCTTCACGTCTTCTCCGTGATTGCCCTGGTTATTCCCGAGCCCAAAAAGTCTTTCTTTTAAAACCTCATCTTTCCCGTTCCACAAGGCGATGGCGAAACAGAGGTTCTGAAAAAAATCTGAGATACCTGCCAGTCCGTCCTCACCCCATTGGTATTTGCGGCAATGCGCGTGGTCGTAGGGGAAATAGTTCCAGGCGTCCCCATAGGGACCATAATCTTCTCTGACGGTTCCCCATTGGCGTTCGCTCAAGTAGGGTCCCCACTGTTCGAGTGGAATCTTTTTAAAAGAATTTACGATGAGTCGTTTCTGCTCAATGGTCATAAAGTAAACCTAAAATTACGGATTAGTTGTGGAATGACCTTTGAGTCTACGGACGATTGGTATTGTTTTTGAAGTTTATCAATGGATAATTTATTTCATATTTCTAAATAAGCAGCCATGGGAACGTTAAGTGGTAAGAAAGTTGCCATCCTCACCGAGAATGGTTTTGAAGAGGTTGAATTAACCAGCCCACTGAAGGCCTTACAGGAAGCGGGCGCTTCTGTAGATATTATCTCGCCGCAGAAATACAGTGTGAAGGCTTGGAAGCATGATCACTGGACCATCGAAATACCGGTTGATGTACAATTGGAGGATGCAAACGTAGACGACTACGATGCATTATTTATTCCAGGCGGTGTACTCAATCCCGATCGAATGCGCATCAATCCGGATTGTGTGGATTTTGCTCAACAATTTTTAGAAGAAAGTAAACCGGTGGCAGCCATTTGTCATGGTCCCCAGTTGCTCATTGAAACGGGTTTATTGCGCGGGAAAAATCTCACCTCCTTCCCTTCTATTCGTTCTGACCTGGAAAATGCGGGGGCGCACTGGATGGATGTGGAAGTGGTTACCGACAACGGCCTGACGACCAGCCGCAGTCCGCAGGACTTAAAAGCATTCAACAAAAGACTGATAGAAGAAATCGAAGAAAGCAATATCATGCATTCTCCGATTTTTTAATCCGGCCCGTCTTATATATATCGTGAGACTATCGTGAAAAAAAACCACCCAACGGTGGTTTTTTTATTGGTATCGCAAATAAAGATTATACAGGATCTTTTCCGACGCACTGTCGAAAGCCCGGTAGGTGGAATCCTGCAACCAGTGTCTGCGGAAAGCAGCAATGGCTGCGGTTGTGTCTTTGATATTATATCCAATGACCCGCAGGGCCTGCAAATCATAAAAGCCCGCCGGGACTTTTACCTGGCTGGTGTCCCCGTACCAGAGACCAAATCCGTGATCGGCCAGGAGCTTCCAGGGGAAGCGCCAGTTGGGATCTACTTTTCTTCCCGGCGCAACATCGCCATGACCAATGAAGTTTTCCTGCGGGATCTTGTAGCGGGTTTTAAGGGAATCCAGCAGGACCAGAAGGCTGTTAATTTGCGGATCGGTAAAATATTCAAATCCGTTGTTGTCAAGTTCGATTCCGATGCTCGATGAATTGATGTCAGCATTGTTTCCCCATTTGCTGGCGCCGGCCTGCCAGGCACGCAGGTAGTCGTTGAGCATGTGGTACACCGTTCCGTCTTTACAGATGACATAGTGCGCGCTCACCTGGGATTTTTTTATCGCAAAAGTGTGCAGGGTTTCGGGGCATCCGTTCTGAGCGGTATGATGGATGATGACAAAATCGGGTTTACGCAGATCGAAATTCACCGCGCCGATCCAGCGTGCATCCTGCTGGGGAAAATAATTGGCCGGCTGGTCCTCGATCACCTGACCCAAGGTCTTCACCTCTCTTTTATATTCTTTGTTGGATGCCCGGTAAGGATCGTGGCTGCAGGCTACCAAACACACCGATAGAAAAAAAATCACCCTTTTTATCATTCAACAAAAATAAGGGCTTGGGGCTGAATGGCTGGCCCCTCAGAGCGCAGTTTGTTTTCACCCTCCCCTGGCCGACGATTTGAATGGGATTTAGAAAAATATGCCTGAAGGACCGTCTATTTTTTTAGTCAGAGAATCACTTACGCCTTTCATCGGCAAAAAAATAACGGCTGTCCACGGCAACAGCCGGATTGAAATAAAGAGGATGAAAAATCAGACCATCCGGGACATCCGGACCTGGGGCAAACACCTACTCTTGTGTTTTGACCATTTCACGCTTCGGATTCATTTTCTCATGTTTGGAACTTACCTGATCAATGAAAGAAAATCTACCCCGCTACGTCTATCGCTAGTCTTGAAAAAGGGAGAAATTAATTTCTATACAGTTTCCCTTCGGATCCTGGAAGAACCCCTGGAGGAGCTTTATGATTTCAGCGCTGATGTATTGAGTGCGTCCTGGAGTCCGCGCAAAGCCGCTGCAAAACTCAAATCGATACCCGATGCCTATGTTTGTGATGCGTTGCTGGATCAGAAAATTTTTTCTGGCGTGGGTAATATCATCAAAAATGAAGTGTTGTTCCGGATCCGCCTCCATCCTCAATCACGGGTGGGTAAGCTGCCTCGGCCGCTAAAATCAAAACTGATAAAAGAAGCCAGGGACTACAGTCTTGATTTCTTAAAATGGAAAAGAGATTTTGTCTTGAAAAAACACTGGCTGGTATACAACAAAAAAATCTGTCCGCGCGATGGTTCGCCCGTCCAACGAGTGCATCTGGGCGTGACGAAAAGGCGCAGTTTTTTCTGCGAGACCTGCCAGATCTTATATTGTTGAAGTCTAGGCGGATGGACGGCAGGGCACATTCTTTGCATAGACAACCCGGAACCGCTTAAAATAACATTATGGAAAAAAGAATATTTGGGGTAATTCTCACCGTACTGGGCATTGCCGGCCTTATTTTGGCCGCCTATAATTTTGTACAAGGAAATACCAATTCCAATTACAGCATCCGTTCCATCGTTGTATATGGTATTTTGGGATTGGTTTTCTTTTTTGCCGGTATTGGTCTGATCAGAAGCACCCGAGATATTGCCAACCGGAGTTAATGAGATACCATGGAAAAAAAACTTCATTTTCATTCATCCTGGGAATCCCTGAAAGAAAAAATAAAAGAAACCCATGTCGAAATCACCGATCAGGATCTTGAATACAGTCCGGGAAGGGAAGATGAACTCTGTACCCGGTTGGCGTCCATACTTCATAAGGACAAAGAACAGGTGAGGGGTTGGCTGGAAAGTCTGGATGTCAACAAATCGATGGCCGGATAAAGGGCGAAGCATAAAATATGAACGGGATCTGCCTTTCCGTCACCACCCGTCCTACATATTTCGACGATACTGACCACCCACTTCATAGAGCGCATGGGTGATTTCACCCAGACTGCAATATTTTACGGTTTCCATCAGCGCCGCGAAAATATTTCCGTTTTGAACGGCGACTTGTTTTAACTCCTGTAGGCTCGATACAGATTTATCCCAGTTTATTTCCCTGAAACGACGAAGATTGGATATCTGCCATTCCTTTTCTTCGGTGGTACTGCGGATGATTTCGTTGGGCAGTACGGTTTTCGATCCACCTTCCTTCAGAAAAGTGTTCACGCCCACAATCGGAAGTTCCCCGCTGTGTTTGCGGCTTTCATAGATCATGCTTTCTTCCTGGATTTTATTGCGCTGATACATGCGTTCCATGGCACCGAGTACACCCCCTCTTTGTGTCAGCCGGTCAAATTCTTTTAGTACGGCTTCTTCCACCAGATCCGTCAGTTCTTCGATGAGAAAAGAACCCTGAATAAAGTTTTCTGTTTTTGCTGTGCCCAGTTCGCGGTTGATGATGAGCTGGATGGCCATGGCCCGCCGGACACTTTCTTCCGTCGGGGTGGTGATGGCTTCATCGTATGCATTCGTATGCAGTGAATTGCAGTTGTCGTAAATCGCATAGAGTGCCTGGAGGGTGGTCCGGATATCGTTGAAATCAATTTCCTGCGCATGCAGGCTGCGTCCGCTGGTCTGAATATGATATTTCAGGATCTGGCTTCTTTTGTTCGCCTTGTATTTGTACTTCATGGCCTTGGCCCAGATCCTTCGGGCTACCCGGCCGATGACACTGTATTCCGGGTCCATGCCGTTGCTGAAAAAGAAAGAGAGGTTGGGAGCAAAGGCGTCCACCGGCATCGATCGGCTCAGATAATATTCTACATAAGTAAATCCATTGGCCAAGGTAAAGGCCAGTTGGGTAATGGGGTTGGCGCCCGCTTCTGCAATATGATATCCGGAAATAGAAACGCTGTAAAAATTGCGCACCTGGTTTTCCAGGAAATATTGCTGTACATCTCCCATCATCTTCAGGGCGAATTCAGTTGAAAAGATGCAGGTGTTTTGTGCCTGGTCTTCTTTGAGAATATCAGCCTGAACGGTTCCTCGTACCTGATAAAGTGTTTTTGATTTCAATTGCTGATAAATCTCCGCGGGCAATACATCCGCTCCACTGATACCCAGGAGTTTCAAACCTAGGCCGTTGTGCTGCGGTGGTAATCCGGATGATTCAGCGTCCTGATAACGCGGAGTCTTGCCGTCCTTAAATTTTGTCAGCAGTTTTTGATTGACTTCATTCCATAACCCTTTTTCGGTGATATATTTCTCCGAGGTCTGGTCAATGGCGGCATGGAGAAAAAAAGCAAGAATCACCGGTGCCGGTCCGTTGATCGTCATGCTCACGCTCGTTTTCGGATCGCAGAGGTCAAATCCACTATATAATTTTTTGGCGTCATCCACCGTACAGACACTGACGCCGCTGTTGCCCACCTTACCATATATATCGGGTCGGGGATCGGGATCTTCTCCATAGAGTGTAACGGAGTCAAAAGCCGTGCTGAGTCTTTTATAAACCTGTGAGGCCGACAGGTAGTGAAATCTTTTGTTGGTTCTTTCCGGTGAACCCTCGCCTGCAAACATCCGGGTGGGATCTTCTGTTTCCCGCTTCAGCGGAAAGGATCCTGCAGTAAAGGGAAAGGAACCTGGTACGTTTTCCTGTGCCTGCCAGCGAAGAATATCTCCCCAGTCTTTATATTTTGGCAACAACAATTTCGGGATCCTGGTGCCGGAGAGCGAAACCGTAAACAGGGGCTGTCTGATTTCCTCATCCCTTACCCGGTATACGTATTCATCCGCCTCATAGGATTTTATTTTTTCGGGCCAGTGACGGATCAGCTTCCGGCTGACGGGTGTTAGCTGCTCTTCCAGCTTGGTAAGATGCAAGTTGATTTCTTTGATCAGGTTCTCGTCTGTTGATACCTTTTTCATTTCTTCCACCGCCCCGGACAATTGATAAACGGTGGACGCGATT
>JABDAN010000006.1 GCA_013289175.1 Bacteroidota bacterium | reverse complement strand
CATCATGGCGGGACTGGGCCGCTGGCTGATTTCTCCCAGATTCCCCTTTGACAGCGGTCTACACAATTATCATGTTCTGACGATAGTCCACATTCTGCCCGGGCTGTTTTTTATAGTGTTGGGACCGTTTCAGTTTCGCAGTTCATCACAGCGCTTTGCAAAGCGAAGCGAAAAAGTTTTTGTAGTTGCTTCTTGCCTCATCGGACTTTCTGCCTTGGTGATGCCTTTTATTGTCCTTCCCCTCGGCGGGTTGAACGAAGCCGTGGCCAGTTCTTTTTTTGCCATTTATTTTCTCATTTCGATCAGTATGGCCGTCCGCGCTTCCGGGCAAAAACGGACGATCGAACACAAAGAATGGATGCTCCGTGCCTATGCCGTCGGTCTTGCAATCGCTACGGTTCGTCCCATCATGGCATTGTCCTTTGCTTTTTTCGGATTGCGGCCGGAGACTTTTTTGGGAACAGCATTTTGGATCGGTTTCAGCCTGCATGCGATGGTAGCTGAAGTATGGATTCAGGTCAACCGACCATCCAGCACGTCGTTTTAGACCAGGGGTCTGGGCTTTCGCGCAGGGACTGTTCTGGTTTGACTGTTCGCCAGTTCCGGCTCCTGTCAGGATATCTTATTCAGATCGAAGGCTCTTCACGGGGTTGGCCACCGATGCCTTTATCGCCTGAAATCCGATCGTAAGCGCCGCGATGAGAACGGCTGCCAGACCGGAAAGTGGAAATACCCATGGATTGATTTGGATCCTATATGCGAAATTCGCAAGCCAAACATTCATCGTCCACCAGGTTACCGGAATGGCGATGATAAATGCCAAAGCGACCAGGATCAAAAATTCTTTGGATACCATAAAAAGCAATTGCGGAAGGTTCGCCCCCAAGACCTTTCTTATTCCAATTTCCTTTGAGCGTTGTTCGGTGATGAAAGCGGCCAGTCCAAAAAGTCCGAGGCTGGCAATGATAATGGCAATAACGGTGAAAGAACTGAATACACGGCCGGTATTTTCCTCAGACCGATAGAGCGATGCAAAACTTTCGTTGAGAAAAGTATAGGTAAATGGACCATCCGGTTGAAAGGCTGTCCATTCTGTTTTCAATCGATCCACAAAATTTTTTACGCCCTCCGCTTTAATCTTCAGGATCAGTCCGCCATTGTTGTTTCCAAGCATCAACATCAAGGGCGCAATTTTTTGTTTGACTGAGGCATAGTGAAAATCAGCCACTACCCCAATGACTTTGTACTCTTGCTGACCAGAGCGGACAATTGATTTTCCCAATGGATTGGTATCGGTCCATCCGAGTTGACGAACAGCGGATTCGTTGATTAAAACCGCCGATACATCTGTAGGAAACTGTTTTGAGAAGTTTCTGCCGGCAATCAAATGAATGCCCAAGGTGGACAAATAATTTTCATCAATATGGAATATATTGGAATGGATCTCAACCCCGTTTCCTTTTTCGTTCTTAGGGTAGACTTCAGTGCCATCCATCCACAAAGATCCCGGAATGGACCGGCTAATGGTGGCTGAAACGACCGATTTATCCTGTAACAAAGTCTGTCTAAAAGCTTCCTGGTTACCCTGCAACAAATAAGCATCTGGCAAATAGACAACCTGCTCCTTATCATAACCGAGATTCTTGTTTTGCATGTAATGCAATTGTTGGTAGACAACAATGGTTGCAAAAATCAAGGTGGTGGAAACACAGAACTGAAAAATAACCAGTCCACTGCGCAGTTTATTGTTGGAAGCAGCACCCGGTCCACTACCTTTTAAAACCCTGATCGTGTTAAAAGAGGACATAAAAAAAGATGGATAAAGCCCCGCCAATACTCCGACCAGCAAAGTCAGTCCCATGGCAGCACCAACAGATTTTACGGAAGTGAAAAAGCCAAAGGGAATATTTTCCCCTGACACCCGATTGAAGTAAGGGATCAACAAAAAGGTTAATAAAAATGCAAACCCCGTGGCCAGGAAGGTTAGCAGGACCGACTCAGAGAGGAACTGAAACACCAGTTGCCTTTTCATGGATCCCATCACTTTTCTTATCCCCACTTCCCTGGACCTTTTCACGGCCCCGGCGGTAGAAAGATTGGTAAAATTTATACAAGCGAGCATTAAAATGAAAACAGCCAGGGCTGAAAAAATATAAACATATTCTATGTCTCCATTGGGTTCCAGTTCATACTTGGTATTGGAACGAAGGTGTATGTCTGTGAGAGGAACCAGTGTAAACACAAAAGTATTCACCGATTTCCTGGCTTCTGCGAGGCTTACGCCCATATCATGTACAATTTCTGGAACGACATATTTTGAAACCAGTTGCGGGAATTTGGCCTGAAGTTTTTTTGGATCGGCATTTTCATTCAACGTCAAATAAGTATAATATCCAATATTACTCCAGGTAAGATTGGTTCTCGGAAAAGTGCATAAGCTCAGGAAGGCATCAAAGTGAAAATGCGCATTGTCGGGGATTTTATCAAATACGCCTGTTATTTTATAGACAGTATTTGTCCCAATGATGACAGATTTACCCAATGCCGGTTGATCACCGAAATATTTGTGTTCAAAGTTCTTGGAAACAACGATGCTGTTTGGAGCCGCCAGGGCTTCCTGGGGATTGCCAGACACCAGCGGCAGGGAAAAAAACCCCATGAAGTTGGAATCCACAAAAGCGAAATGTTCTTCTTTGAATTGTTTGTCGTTGTATTTTACAAAATTGTTTCCAGCAGGCACCAGGCGCGTACAGGATTTTACCTCCGGAAAAGCGTTTTTGATTCCTTCGCCTACCGCCACATCCACATCTGGATACACCGCCAGATCGCCGTTACCGGTGACCGATAAATTCACGCGGTAAATATTTTTGGCAGCCACAGGAAATTTATCGTAGCTCAGTTGCTGATAGACATAAGCAGAGATCAACATAAAACAAGAGAGCCCGATGGCAAGACCCAGAATGTTGATGAAAGAAAATATCTTGTTTTTCTGAAGATTTCTGAAAGCGATCTTGAAAAAGTTTGGGATCATAACTTACTTTTTATCAAACCAATAGACGTTATAAGGAAGCAATCCAAGTGCCGCCCTTGCAGCCAACTGACAATCAATAAAATATAAAAACCTTCGCAGCGCGATTCTGTACGGTTCCGATACATACGCTGTCTGATTTTTCAGGTGTTTTCCGCGGCCGCTGCATGCGCCATGAATGGCCGAAAAATTTTTTTGGGTCTGGGCCAGTTCAGATTCTACTTGCTAATATGTTAATGATTCCGTAAATAAACCCCCGGTGTGCAACATTTTCCAACAACATGGATCTAATAAGAGGTGGACGTTCACCATATTAAAATGGACATAAATACTAACCGTGTATCAATAGCGAACAGATGGGCATGGTTAACTTTTTTATAGCAGATTGAATTGTAATAGATTACTTTTTGGCACATTGATAGTATCTAGAAAATAGGCGGATGATCACCTCGGTTTAACGCTTTTTAAAATTGATTTTCTCCCCAAAAGACACAGTGCGCCGCATGAGGACAGCAATGGAAGTTTTCCTTTCGTTGCTGGGGTTTATCCTTTAATTATTAAATCAAATACAATGAAAAAGTTGATTCTGTTGGCAGGATTTTATTGCCTGCAACCAGCCCTACATGCAGCTATTTCCAGGCCATCGGCAAAAATTAATCCGGCACCCCTCAGTACCAGTGATCGAGCCATGGCCCATTTCAAAGAACACTATGGAGACATACAAAATGTGTCTTGGTTTAACAACAAAGATAGAAGCATGTTTTGCGTCTTTCATGAGGGAAATTATATGACCCATGTTTTTTACGATAAGCAGGGTTATTGGCAAGGTACCTTGGTCAACTATACTCCCGCTGAATTAGTGAGTGACATAAAGGACCTGGTAATGGACAATTTTGCCGGTTATACCATTTCCTATGTCAATGAGATTCGCTTACCCGGTGAAGCGCCGGCCTATGTTATCAATATAGAGGACGCTAATCATATCAAAGTTGTTCAGGTTGTGAACGGAGAAATCGATATAACGGAAGATTTGATTAAAAGTTAGGGATTGGGATTGGCCTCCCTCAGGTGGGAGCTTTTGTCAGACCCCCATGATGAATAATGGGGGTCTGTTTTTATACTACGATGACGAGCTGGCCAGGACAATTCAGGTCAGATCGTTTCCAGATTGTGATGGACGGGAACTAGTTAGAAAATAAAAAAAGTAATTTTCTATGTCCAAATCAACTGTTATGAATCCCCTTTGCATAAGAAATTCCATAACAATCCTGTCCTGTCTTTTTTTCAGTCTGGCTAGAAGTCAACATGCGCAGGACAGTATAAATTTTGCACACGCTGACGCACTATTTATGTCCAAGGATTTTTCTGCCGCTGGAAAAATATATAGGCAACTTCTTTCAGATTCCTCGCAAGATGCCTTCCACTTGAACCGCTTTGGTTATACCGAACTGACGGAGCGGAAATTAGCGGAGGCAAAAAAACATTTTATGCAGGCCTTGGCTGCTCATCCCATGGGCCCCATTAAAGCTTCTGTTTTTTCCCGGTTGGCGATGCTGGAAGCCTTGGAAAATCAAGAAAAATCCGCGCTGGTTTTTCTGGACAGCGCCATAGTGGCTGGTTATATTTCCCTGCCGGAATTAGACAGTTCCCGAAATTTTGCAACGCTGAGAGCAACCGCTGAATTCAAGCGTTTAAGACAAAATTTATTTGACAGTTTATATCCCTGTTACAGTGATCCAAAAACAAAGGAATTTGATTTTTGGGTGGGGGAATGGGATGTATATATTACCGGCACCCAAGTATATGCCGGCAACAGTGTTATCCAGAAGATATCTGGCGGATGCGCCATTCTGGAAAACTGGAAATCAGCACTGAGTGAAGGAAAGAGTCTGAATTTCATAGACGATAGCTCATCGAAATGGAAGCAAGTATGGGTGGGATCTTATCCGAATGGGAAACAGGATTTTGTTAACGGTGAATACAAAGACAGCGCCATGCGATTTATTTTTTCAACCCGGGATACACAAGGTAGACTCCTGCAGGGAAAATTTACTTTCTTCAATGAAGGTCAAAATCAGGTAAGGCAGCTCAATGAGACGTCTGCAGACAGTGGCAGGACCTGGTTAACCAACTATGATTTTACCTATAAGAGAAAAAGCTGAAGGCGGTTTCCTTTTACGGAATGGCTATCCGGGATTTAATTTCCCCCTCTAAAAATTATAAGTCAAACCGAGGCCGTTTGGACCGGCGCCCAGCTCCAGACCCTGCAGTTTTTTATTCAGCCGGGTCGAATTTTTTTTGTGAATCCAAATCATGACCCCGTCCATCAGCAACAAAAAGCCACCTTGAAGCACAATACTGGATCCGTATCCTTTCAGTTGATCCTGGGAGGTCGGATTGGAGGCATTTACCCCTTTTTCCCGAAGAAAGAAACCCCCGGTGATATAGGCCAGGTCAAGTCCGAAATTAAAGGCATAGAGTTTTTCTATCGACTCCTGTGCTGCAATGTTTTCGGCCAGTCCGAATTTTTTTGCCATCGCCTTGCGTGCACCCAGGTATCCCATGATGGCAAGACCTCCATTGATAAAATTCCAGTACGCGTTCATTCTCCAAAAATACCTCGCTTCACCTTGCGTTTGTCCGGCAATGATGAATCCGCTCGCTATGTTTACTGCAGCCCAGCTTCCCAGTACAATCATAGCCTTTTCCGTCGTTTGATTCCGGGTATCGGCAATGCTGTCGTTGAACGAAGATTGCGAAAACGCGGAAAATCCGGTTAGGATAGCTACCAGGAAGAAAGAAATTGCCTTCATCTACGCCGTATATTTTTTCTAAAAAAAATTCTTTCTGAAGAAATAGGAATGGATCATTGAACCGATATTGAATATTGGGAACCGGGCGATATCCATCAGATCCAATTCATCTTCCCAGGATTTATCAATTTAAATATACCTCCTTTTGGAGCCTGGAACAGGGTGTTTTCATCGGGTGAGTATCCCTATCTTTTTTTGTGCATATTGTTATTTTTGGCATCAAAAGCGGTCGGATCTGTTTTGCCGGAAGCGCTTTGACTATCCAGATTCGCTCTTTTTTCTTGCTTTTTTCTGCCTGAAAGTTTGGCATCAGCCTTAGGCCTTGGTGTCGGATGGGCGGATTCATCCATTGGGTGGTCTTTCCCTTTTGTCATAACCTGTTATTTTGCAGATATAACGGCAATTCGCGTGCCTGCCGATCCGTCCCCATGCTCCTGATCAATAAAAATCTTAACCGGGCATGCCGGAAATTACCAGTCGAAAAAAACAAAAGGTTCAGCCGGTTTGTTTCAACCTTTGATGAACAAAAAAACCATACTCATTACCGGAGCCACCGAAGGATTGGGCAAACTCACGGCCATTGACCTGGCCAACCGGTTCAAGGATTCGATTTTGTTGGTGCATGGAAGGAATAAAGAAAAACTGGACGCGGTTTGGCAGGAAATAACCTTAAAAACCGGCCACCGTCATATTGAAACCTGGCAAGCCGATTTCTCTTCCTTGAAGGAAGTCCGGAATATGGCGGAAGAAATTTTAAAAAAGCATTCTTCCCTGGATATCCTCGTCAACAATGCCGGAGCTGGTTTTGCTGCGCCCCGTCTGGGAAAAGATGGACTGGAAACGCGCATGACAGTTAATTTTCTGGCACTCTATCTCCTCACCCAACTGTTGTTACCGGCCCTGTTTCAAGCTGACTCAGCACGCATCGTAAATGTGGCATCAGCCGGGCAGTCCGCGATTGATTTCCAGGACATGATGATGGAGAAAAATTTCGATGGCGTAACCGCTTATACCCGCAGTAAACTTGCGGTCATCCTCTTCACCTTTGCACTGGCTGAAACACTAAAGGAAAAAACCATTACGGTCAACTGCCTGCATCCCGGATCCTACCTGGATACGGGCATGGTGCGGGAGGCCGGAATAAGTCCCATGGGAACCGCCCAGAGCGGCGCAGACGCCATCGTCTATTTGGCTACCGCACCCCAATTGGAACATATCACAGGAAAATACTTTAATGTAAAAAAAGAAGCGCAGGCCCATGCGCAAGCTTATGATCCAAACGCCAGAAAAAAACTGAATCAGTTCGCCCAAAGGCTTACGGGAATATAGCCCCCATCTTTCCATTGGAAGGACCGGTCCTTTAGCTGCCATGGCGGCAAACAATTGCCAGCCTTTATTTAAACCAGGATTTTAGTGGTCAGGTCAACATAACTTTTTGTAATACTCTCAAAGGGATGGGTTGCGCCATCCTGTTCAACAAAGAAATATTGCATGCCAGCTTGTTTTGACGCGGCGAAAACTCTTTTGAAATCGACTCCGCCATTGCCTATTTCGGTGGGCAATTTCTGAGCAAGAACAATGTCTTTCACATGCCAGAGCGGATAACGTCCCGGATTTTGTTTGAAAAGTTCTAGCGGGTCTGCGCCGGCTACCGTAGCCCAGCCAATATCGAGTTCCATCTTCAACAACGCTGGATCAATCTTTAGAAGCTGGTCATATGGTTTATTTCCATCGACCATTTCAAATTCATGGATGTGATTATGATAACAAAGCTGAATTCCAGCTTTTTTTGCAGCCTCTCCGGACTTGGTCAGTATTTCGACCGCCTGGTTTATTTCTTCGGTCGTTGTCAGGGGAATGGAAGAACATACCAGGTATTTCAAACCTCCTTCGGCCACTTCATCCACGACCTGCTGATAATTTTCTTTCAGGTTTTTCATGGGAGGCATGGTTCGCATCTGATGAAGCCGGGTGGTGTCCATCCCGGCAGGGACCTTAAAGCCACCCGGTGGCATCTTAAAAGGAGCGCCTACCACATGATGAGATACCCAGGAAAGACCGTAATCGCGGGTGAGTTTGGCAAACTCTTTGGATGTCAGGCCGTAGTATCCACCTTTGATACTGAATGCAGATTCTAGATCCTTGTAGCCGATTTCAGATATTTTCTTGAGGGTTCCCGGGAGGTCATCGTCAATGGTACCCCCCATGGTATAAAGCTGGAGACCGACCGGATGCATCGCATATTTTTCAAACAACGAAGAATAGTTCTTATTTGACAAGAAAAGCCCGCTTAAAGCCAAGGCTCCGGAATTTTTGATAAATTTTCTTCTGTTGTGCATTGTCGTAGATTTTATGGACGATAAATATAAACTAACTTGGAGCCCATGAAAAAATTCGTTGTTTTGTCAGGAGCATTCCTGCTTTTTTACTCCGGTTTATGGGCACAAATGGCATTTGTAGATACCAAATATATTTTGGGCAAGATGCCGGATTACGGTGATTCGGTAGCTAAAATTAACCATCAGGCGGCGCTTTGGCAAAAAGAAATTGACGACCGCCAGGCTGGGCTGGACATTATGACGGTGGATTTTCAACGCGATGAGCCCATGCTGAGCGACAGCATCAAGAAAAACAGGACGGATGCCATTTTTGATGCCGAAAAATCGCTGCATACCTTGCAACGAACCCGTTTTGGCTATCAAGGTGATCTTTCCAAAATGAATGATTCTTTATTGGGTCCTTTGAAAAAAAGAGTGGATGACGCCATCCAAGTGGTTGCCACCCGGCTGGGATACAAAGTTGTGCTCGATAAAAGTGAAGGGCTTACCGTATTGTATTGCAAACCCGATCTGGATATTTCAGAAGAAGTGATGAAGGAAACTGGGATCAAGTAAGGAGATCAAGGTTTTCCGTCCATCTTCAATCCGGTCATTTATATTTTTTCCAGCAATTCATCCAGATTTCCCAAAGCCGCTGTAAACCCGGCCTGGAAGCCCATTTCAATAATTTTTTTGAAATCTGCTTCCCGGTTAAAACTGATTTCTACTTCAACCGTGGTTCCTTTACCGGAGGGCAGGAATGCATTTTTCCAGGTCATAATAGGAAAATCTGCATTTTTATTTCCTTTTTCATCACAGAAACAACTGACAGCTTTAAATCTTTTGTTTTTGACGATGGAACTGAATTCTACCAGGGACCAGATGGGTATCCCATCGGGACCCGACATGGCATACAACCAACTCCCTCCTTCTGAAAAATTCAGGTGTTTTGTTTTGGTCATCCAGGGACGGGGTGCCCACCATTGATCCAATAATTCACTTTCCGTCCATGCCCTCCAGACAAGTGCGGGAGAGGCAGCAAATTCTCTGCGGACCGTAATTTTTTTTTGGTCGAGATCTTTTAATAACGCTGTTTTCATTTGATTTTCCATTTCAATGGTTATTAAATCAGTTTTGTTCTGGCCGGCCGCTTGCGGCCGTTAGTTCACGCCTCCCTTGAGCAAGGGCAAGCCGTTGCCCTTTCAAGCGGTAAAGAGGCTGAACCGCCGTTATTTTTTTGGTTTGTTGAGCTTGTTTTGTTTGTTTTTACCGACCATCTTTTTTGTTTTTAGGTTTTTTAATATCAGGTCAACCCGGTCAAATCTTTCTTCCCACATATTTCTGAAAGGTTCTACCCAATCGGCTACTTCGGCGAGTTTTTTCGGTTGAATGCTGCAATAGCGATCCCTTCCTTCCTGTTGAATCAAGATCAGACCGCATTCTCGCAATATTTTAATATGCAGCGAGATCGCTTGACGGCTCATGTCAAAATTTCCCGCCACGGCATTGAGATTGAGCGGTTGTCTTGAAATCAGGGTAATGATCTCTCGTCGGGTGGGGTCGGCAATCGCCTGGAATACATCTCTTCTGGTCATAGGGTGCATGCCGCGGGGTTGTTTTGCGCAAGCAAATGCTTGCACAAATATATAGGCAAGTATTTACTTGCGCAAATAATTTGATTGTTTTTTTTCGTTTTTTTAGAGAGCAGCATGATCACCCATCACAAACCGGTGCTCGGCGGGAAGAAATCCAATACGCATGGCATTTACCAGGAGGGTGTCGCCTCTTTGAAGCGGAATGATTTCATCCTGGTATACTTCCCAGACAGGTGCTTTGACAACGGTTTGTCCATTTTTAACGGTATTAAAGACGGTACCATAGTCCCATGATTGTATAGAAAGATATTCAGGTGTTGAAATCTGACCTTTTTTAATAATTCTGTAGCCTACCGAAGCCCCCTTCGTCTTGCAGGAAATGGTAACACCTCCGCCGACCAGTCGGATGAGAGGGGTATCGGTCTGGGGTGGGACAGACATCCCATTCCACATTTGACGAATCATGTCCTTTTCGGGAATGCCGCCCATGTCGCCAACCGTATTGTTCCAGTTTCTAAAAGCTGACCTGAGTGCATCCAACTCGTTTTTATATTGTGGATCATGGATCAGGTTATGAATCTCGTGCGGATCCTTTTCTACATCATACAATTCTTCCACGGGTTTATTTCTAAACCATGCCATCTGCACGCTATCCAATTGACCGCTGTCCCGGAGTATAAGAAATTCTTTCATCATCGGAACACTCAAGCGAAAGGCAATATTCTGGTAGTAAGGTTGATCCGGTAGATAATTAAACAGATATTGAAATTGTCTGTCTCTTACCATTCGCACCCGATCGTATTCCGTATCCATCCGGTCTCTGCCCGCAAATACGAATTGACGCGGTGTTTTGGATTTCTGAGTACCCAAAAAAGCCTGCCCCTGCATGTAGGCTGGAATCTTTACTCCGGCCAGCGACAAGACCGTTGGTGCAAAATCCACACCGCTGATCATCTCATTGTTTACAGTCCCGCCATTTGCCTGACCCGGAAATCGGATAATAAAAGGAATATGGGTTCCTCTCTCTAGTATCTCCCGTTTCATCCAGGGCAAGGCGCCTCCGTGATCGCTGAAAAAAAAGATGATGGTATTGTCGTAGACCCCATCTTTTTTGAGTTGTGCCACCAACTCCCCCACCTGGTTATCCATCCTTTCAATATTGGTAAAGAGCCGATTCATATCATGGCGGACTGTTTTGGTATCAGGATAGTAAGGAGGAACCCTTATTTTTTCCGGATCCAACAGCAAACTGTCCGTGCGGCTGAACAATTGTGATTCATGGGTGATAAACAAATTGAAAATGGCAAAGAAAGGTTTGTTTTTGGGACGGTCACGGTAAGAGGCAGCCGGTCCGTTCTCATCCCACACGGTTACGGGTGGAACAAACTGATAATCCTGTTTTTCATTGTTCGTACAATAATATCCGGCCTTCCTGAGATATTCCGGAAAACATTTAATGTCAGAAGGAATGACTGCCGAATAGGAAGGAACCGGTTGATATTTTGGATCCCCAATCGTGCGCATATGCAGGGTTCCGATGGAAGTGGGATACATCCCGGTAATAAAGCTCGACCGGCTCGGTGCACAAACCCCGGCAGCCGTGAAAACATAATTGAACCGGACTCCTTCCCTTGCGAGCTGATCAATATGAGGTGTCTTGACTAAGGTATCCCCGTAAGCACCTATAAAGGGTGAAATGTCTTCGCAGGTAATCCAAATGATATTCGGTCTGGATGGCTGGGCCATGGAACCCTCAGCAAGCAATAACCCGAGAGAAGTCAGGGTCCAAGAAAGAATTTTTTTTAGCATAATCGGAAAATAAGAAATAACGCACCAAAGAACCGTTTTTAAAAATCTCCGGATGATGGACCCATATACCTAAAAGGTTCCACCATCCTCAAAATCTACAGACCGTGGCCAATTATTTCAAAGGCTGGGTTTGCATTTTTTTTATCAGCCAACCATTTCCCGGTGTCCAAATCCAGGTAGATTGAAAATTCCCTTTGACTGAAACCGTATCTCCGGAAAGCTGATGGGGAACGATGACCCTTTGTTGGTAGCTGCCAGCCAAATAACCCGTGTCCTGGTGAATGTTGATGGTATCGATAAGGGAAACCTGATGTAGCACTTTGAAGTCCTTAAATTTATAAAGAAACCGTCGAATGGAGTCCCTTCCGAGGGCCATCTCCCCGAGCTCCCCATCGACGGTATAGGAAAGGGCAATGGAATCCGCATCGGTTTTTAGAATCAGGCGGTCATAGGTTTGCATGGCCTCCCGGAGATTCTTGGTATCCGGCCGATTGCGGCAGCTTCCGATGATAAGCCACCCGGTCAGTATCCAGGCGATATGTTTCATAACGGTAATAGCACCCTAAGTTAGGTCATTTGTTTTTGTCAAACGGCTCTTGCCCCGGGAGAGATTTCTGCCTGTGACTTCCGTTGCTTCCATCGATTAACCTCTTAGAACGAAACGTTTTCTCCTTTGGTTTCCCTTGTTTTTTGAGCTTCCGCGAATCTAAATTTTTTAATTGGTCTAGGAACTTGTGTGAGAAAATCAACCACCCCGCCTTAGGTAGGAAAGCGGATTCTATCTTATTTGTGCCTGTAGAAATGGGCTAGGATCACAATCAGCACTAAAAAAATAAAAAATATCCTGTTTTTCAATGCCATTGTTTTAGAAAGACATAGACAACCTAATGGCGAGGGGGTTTAATGGCAAAAAATATAATCCCCTGCCAGGGACAAAAAAGCTTCATTAACAACAATGCAACGAGTTATTAACCGCTGTTAAACGACGGAACATGGGTTATTCATAGATCTTTAGTGACGCAACCCTTCTCCATGAAAAGGTCCAAGACCATCCAGCTGGTTCTGATTACTGCCACGCTGGCCTCCTGCAGTCAGGGAACGCAGCCCCAACCCGTTTATAGCGATGACTGGGTATATGCTACCAGGTATCCATATCCTTATTTGGGCCGGGAAAATGACTCCGCTACCCTATTTCATCAGATTTTACCGGTCAATGCTTATAACAATTGGTTTTATATAGGTCAACTCCACCAAACAAACCAGCCTCCTTTGGTCTTAAAAGGTTCCGTGGTCCGGTCTAGCCAATTTATTATGCGGGGTGGATTCGGCGGCCATGGAATTGTTTCTTCCTGACTCCTCATTTTCAAACACGATGAAGCGCATCACCATATGTCCCCGCAATAACTGGCAGCATGCTGTAGAAAAGCTTGGCTTTGGATTTCATACAGGACAGTTGCCCTACTGGGATGAATCGGTTTATTATTCTTTTTCGCTTTCAGAAATTTTACAAATTGAACAGGCAACCCAGGAACTGTGGGAAATGTGTTTAAATGCGGTCCAATATGCGATCGACAAAAGACTTTTTGATTTGTTCCAAATCCCGGAAGCCTATGTTGCCTATCTGGTCAGCTCCTGGGAAGATGATATCCCATCCATATATGGCCGCTTTGATTTTTGTTACCATGGCGACCGGCTCAAATTGCTTGAATTCAATGCGGATACTCCTACCAGCCTCTTTGAAGCATCCATTGTGCAGTGGTTCTGGCTACAGGATTTTGATTCCTCCAAAGACCAGTTTAACAGCCTGCATGAAAAACTGATTAAGACCTGGCAGGATACCCGTTGTCTTTTTGGCGGAAAAAGCCTTTACTTTTCTTGCGCAAAAGATTCCTTAGAAGATCTTACCAATACAGAATATCTGCGAGACTGTGCCATACAAGCGGGTATAACAACCCGGTTTATTTTTGTGGACGAGATCGGGTGGGATGCTACCAACAAAAAATTTGTAGATCTCCAATCTGAACCCCTGTCCCATTTCTTTAAATTATATCCCTGGGAATTTATGATTCATGAGCCGTTTGGCATTCATTTCCTTGAGAATTATTCCGAGCCACGGGTTTTCGAGCCTGCCTGGAAAATGATTCTGTCCAATAAAGCGATTCTTCCTTTGCTTTGGGAATTGTATCCCGGTCATCCCTATCTTCTTCCTGCCTACCGGGAAGCCAAAGATCTTTCCAGTTTTGTCAGAAAACCGTTTCTATCCAGAGAAGGTGCCAACATAGAGTTGTTCCGTGAAGGCCAATCCATTTTCAAAACCACCGGACCTTATGGACAGGAAGGGTATATCTACCAGGAGTTGTGTGAACTTCCCTGTTATGAAAAAAATTATCCGGTTATTGGTAGTTGGATCATCGGAGCAGAGGCAGGCGGTATCGGTATTCGCGAATCCGACACCCTGGTAACTGACAATACGAGCCGGTTTATTCCGCATTTAATAGAATGATTTGAAATAACTTTAGATGTCAAAATATCTTTTGTTAGATGCGTCTTATACATTCTCCATCCATTACATGGCCTGCCATTTTTTTGACACGCTACAAAATATTTGACTTTCCGATCCGATAAATTAGATGTATGAAATGGATTGCGGCAAGTTTTTTCATGATTCTTTTGATCGCTTGTTCCTCTAAAACGGAAGTAATTGAAAAATATTCGGACGGCAGTCCAAAAAAAACCATCGAAAACCTGAGCGATCATACAACGACTGTCAGGAATTTCTACCCAAACGGCCAGTTGCAGGAGCAGCAGTTTTTTAAAGATCAACTGCAGGATAGTATTCAATATAATTTCAGCGAGCAAGGCTTTAAAATTGGTGAGATGAGCTTTCGATCGGGGAAAAGAAATGGCCAGACCCGTGAATTTTATTTAAATGGACAGGTAGCTTTCGAGGGAATTTGTGTAAATGGGAATTTTGAAGGACTGTCAACCTGGTTTTATCCCAATGGCAAGATCCAAACCACCGGTTACAGGCACCTGCGTTGGGATACCGGGAGGTGGAATGATTACGATACACTGGGTTTAATCAAACGGTTTGTTCAATACCATCAGGCGCCGGATTCAGCGGTATACTACAATAGTCAGGGAGTACCGGTTTCTCACGAAGCATGGGAACAACTTCGTTAAATAAATAAAACAAACATATCAAACTTGCGGTCCCGGATTCTTACCTGGATTTAAATCTTCTTTTTGTAGGTACTTCCATCCCGATCAGCATGCCCCAGGGTTTGAGTTCAGGTAACCGGTCAAAAATAATTTTAAGAACTCCAATGAAGGGAATCGACAAAAACATACCGGATATGCCCCACAAGGAGCCGCCCAGCAAAACGACGACGATGGAAACCAGGGCGTTGATTTTGACTTTGGAAGCGACAATATAGGGAACCAGAAAATGGTTGTCGATAAACTGAATAATGATATAGGCTACCATGATCCAGAGTTGCGTCTGGAATCCGTCTTTGGTAGCAGTCGCGATCAGAATAGGAAATAAAACGGCCAGAATTCCTCCGATGAATGGCAGGATATTGAGCAAAGCACCGAGAATACCCAGCAGTACGGCATACTGAACACCGAGGATCATCAATGCACAAGTATTGAGCGTGGCCACAATCATGGCTTCCAGCAATAGCCCGTACATATAACTCTGAATGGCGCCTTTGGTCTGGGTAAGCACGACACTGATTTCCTTTTCTTCTGCTTTTTCGAACAATTGATACAAAAATGCCAGAATGAGTTTTTTATAAAACAGGAAGAGAAAGGTATAAACAGGCAGGAGGAAAAACATGGCGATGGCACCCATCACCGATCCCATGGCTGTAGCCAGGACAGGCTTTAATCCATCCTCAGCTGCGTTGAGATATTCATTTTGCTTTTTTGTTGCGATACCGATGTCATGGCGGGCCCAGTGTTGTAATTTGATCAGCAATTCCTGGAATTTCTCTTTAAAAACGGGGAGCTCCGAAGAAAAGCTCCTTACTTCCAGAAACAAAAAGTAGGTAACCCCCAGGATCAGCACCATCGCCAATAGGATGGAAATAGTGATGGCCAGCACCCGGGGGAATTGCCATTTTTCCAGTAAGCCAGCCAAGGGGTTCAGCAAAATAGAAAGCAACAGGGCAAACGACAGGGGAACCAGGATATCCCGTAGGATGGACAAAATAAAAACCAGGATCACCATGCCCAACATAATGAACGTGGCCTTCATATAAAACGGATATTTTCGCAGCATACTGTAAAATAACTCTTTCAGGTTAGATCCCCACCAAGAAATCCGGTAGGAAAAGCCCATGGGTTGTCAACCCATTAATTAGTCCGTAAAAATTATATCGGAAAACAATCAAGGCAAAACCTAGGCCAGCTGACCAACGGGGACGTTGGCATATTCAAGCATTTTTCTGGCACACAGAACCGTTTCGACTACCGAAGTCTGTTTGGCCATATAATCAGATGCTCCGGAAGCGATCATTTCGGAGCGGTTTGCCGGTGAGATGGAACTAGAATAAATTATTTTTGGAATGGTTCGGTAGCGGGCACTGTGTTGCAATAGCTTCAATGTTTCAATGCCGTTGAGTCCGGGCATATTGTAGTCTAGTACAATCAGACTAGGCAATTCTTTGTCTGCAACCTGCGAAAGTAAGTCGGCCAGTGCTTTGCCCGAATTAACGGCAATCAAATGATATTCGTCGGTTACCTGGGTAAAGGCATTGCACAACATGGCTTGATCATCCGGATCGTCATCTGCTAAAAAAATAAATGGTTTCAAGACTCCCTCGTTTTTCATACTATAAAATAAGTCCTGAAAGTTACACCAATAGCCAAGCTTTGCAGGTACGGTTAACAATAAGCAATTGTTAATTACCATCTTCATACATCCGTTTCCCATTAAGGCAATTGCTGTGCCGAAAACAAAAGCCCCCGCAGATATTGGCGGTTTTTTGGGAGCTCCGCACAGAAAATCATTCCGCCCGGAATTTGTGCTGGATTGCTTTCTTATATTGTTACGATTCATCGTAAGGAATTTTCCAATTTTAAGACAGTGTCCTGGAAACATATTGTTTCCCCGGATTTTTTATAAATTAGGGGAGAAAAAATCCCCTTGACTGCAAAAGAAATAATGGCTGAACTCCGATCCAAGGGATCGGACAGCATAAAAAAAATCCTCTTGAAACACGGAGTTCAGGAACCCTTGTTCGGGGTGAAAGTCGAACACCTCAAAGCCATTCAAAAGAAGATTAAAAAAGACTATCAACTCGCCAAGGACCTCTATGATACCGGTAACGCTGACGCGATGTACCTCGCCGGCCTGATAGCCGATGATAAAAAAATGACCATGGCGGACTTACAGTCCTGGGTCAAGCAAGCCGTTTCGCTCAACATCAGTGAATACACAGTGCCCTGGGTTGCGGCCGAGGGACTGTATGGTTATGAACTGGCCCTTCAATGGATTGACAACCCCAAAGAATATATTGCCGCTGCCGGATGGAGTACTTTGGGTTCACTGGTTGCTTTAAAAGATGATTCCGAATTAAAAATGGCTGAATTGAAGTCGCTATTGTCCAGGGTTGTAAAAGATATTCACGGGGTCAACAACCGGGTCCGTCATACAATGAACGGATTTATCATTGCCGTCGGCATCTATGTTCCCGAATTATCTGACCAGGCCCTCATTGCCGCCAAGAAAATTGGCCCGGTGAAAGTGCATGTAGAAGGAAAGCTCAGCACGCTGACGGATGCGGTGGAGTATATCCTTCAAAGAAAAGAAAAAGGAATGCTTGGTAAAAAGAAAAAAACAGTGAAATGTTGAGGGTCGAACAAGGTGGTCCAAGTTTCACCGGATGTTTTTCACAATTGTTCCCAGATCTCATTGGCAAAGTTTTCCAATGAGGGATCCCGGGCTCCCATCAGCAACAGCACACAATCTTTCGTTAGGTGAGGTCGAACAGCATCTAGCAAATCATCGCGGTTGGCTACAAAAAACGCCGGCTTATCCAAGGCCTTCAGGTCGTTGATTAGATCCAGGGCAGAAATATCTTTCACGGTCGTTCCACCGGCATAAAATATTTCACTCATCCATATTTCATCCCCGGGTCTGAGTACCCGGCCGATCTCTTCCACAAAATCGTGGCGAAGAAACCGGGTAGGTCCATACCCATGTGGCTGAAACCAGGCAACAACCCTGGGCGCAATTTCCTGGCAGGCTTCGATAGAAATGGCGCATTTTACCGGGTTATGGGCATAGTCATCGATCAGCCAAACCCCATTCTTTCTTCCCATAATCTGGTGTCTGCGGTAAATACCTTCATAAGTTTTCAAGGCCTGGGAACAGGTAGCCAGGTCCACACCCAGCTGCGCGGCGGTTGCCGATGCGGCCAGCGCATTTTCCATATTGTGTTTGCCGACTGTTTGAAGGGAGAAGGGAATCCCGTTTATTTCAAAAGTAATTGCCAATGCTTTTTGCTGGTATCCGGTTGCCTGGTATCCCGCCGGAAAAGATGAACTGGAAGAAAAATCCTGTTCAACTTTCTTCGACAGTTTCCTGGCTCCTGCCTGCGCCTGGTTTACCACAAATAGCCGGTGCGTATTCTGACGGAATTCGGCGAATATTTCCATCAGGGCTTCCATTTCCTTATGATCCTTCTCGATATTCAACAAGACCCCTACCTCTGGTTTATATTGCACAATCGAGCCATCGCTTTCATCGGCTTCTATCACCAACCATTCGCCGCTGCCCGCCTTGGCATTGCCGATGAAACCTTTTTTAATCAGGCTGACCAATCCTGCGCCGCTGATAATACTGGGATTTTTACCGGCATATTCCAGGATGTCGAACAACATGGCGCAGGTGGTACTTTTTCCGCTGGTGCCTCCGACCGCGATTGTTTTTTTGCTGGCCGCGATCAGAGCAAGCAGCGCTGAACGTTTCATGATCGGTATATTCAATTGCTTGGCCAACTGCACTTCCTCTACAGTGTCCTCCACCGCTGTGGAAACAACAACCAGGTCGATTTCGGCATGAATGCCCTGCCCGTTTTGGAGAAAACACGCTATGCCCAGGGCCTCGAGTTTTTCACGTGTATGATTGGATTCCCCAGGCAAAAAATACCGGTCGGATCCGGAGACTTGTTTTCCGTTGCCAGCCAGGTATTGTGCAATGGCGCTCATGCCTGAACCGGCAATGCCAATAAAAAAAACTGATTTAAAATCCGAAAGGCCCTCGACCATGATGAACGATTTATTACAAATAAACTAATTAATCTGACAGTTCCATAGTATTCATCCAGATGGACAACAGGAATGTCAAAAAAAACCCCGTTTAAAATATTTGCTTTCTGATACAGAAACGGACATCCGCCCTCAAGGTTTTTTTAAAGGAGTCCAGCGGAATATGGCATACAACTTCGAACTGTCAACACCCAGGGGTGAATAAGAAACGGTAAAACTTTTGTTGCCGAGCGCAGTGACGACCCCCGCCACGCGGTAGTCTACATAGTCATGTGTCACCACGATGATATCACCCATTTTCACCAGACTGTCTGAATAAATGAGAGAAGAAAGTTTCGGACCGTTTTTTGGAAACTTATGCATCAACCCGTCGATCGGAACCGATTTGGCAGCCACACCAGAATTGCTGCCATAACCGTAGCGGGATAACCCCGGTCTGATCGTTTGTGGTCCCATCGGGTTCAATATTTCTCCCGAATTGTTGATGGTACAGTTTTGAAAGTCTGAATATCCATAGGGATAAGTCTGCGGATAGAAGGGTACCGTCTCAAATGAACAATCCCTGAAATGAATCAGCCCTTCGAGTGAATTGATGGTCACCGGTGTAAACTGTCCATAAACCCTGAGCTGGCAGCCGGAGAACGTCAGTCCATAACCGGAAATCATTCCTTCGGTGTAAGAGCCGCATTCTTCCAGCCCTGCGAAATTGATCGATGAATTCGAAAAAGTGGTTCCATTTATCGAATTGATTGTACCAATCCTGGCGATAGATTCAGCATAAATGTCTGAGAAATAAGATGGATAATACCCAGACTGGTTGTTATAAACAATTTGGTTCGTATAACCGGCAATATTCCAATGGTCCAGATACCAGTTGCCGATTGATCCAGCCCCATACATTCCTGTTACAAAACAGGTATGGATTACACCCCATGCCATCACGTTTGAAACCCGGTTCATTTTCTCCTGGTCCTGACAACCCGCAACACATATTTTCATGTTTGCAAACTGGATTTTGTCAGCTATTAGTAGTTCTGCATTTTGAGTAATTCCGTTGGGTGAAGTAATAATGCCACCAACCCAATTTGTAAAAAAACAGTCTTCGATAACCGTCCCGGTTGATCCGATCCGGTTTCCCTTATAAAAACTGGAAAGACCCGGGTAACCACCATCTGGTGGAATTTTTGGACCAAATGGATCAATGACAATGGCGAAATACGGTGAGTATGCGGAATCCCTGCATCTCCCATCGGTGAATTTATTTAACGGTGTATTGTAAAATTTTGCTGCTCCTGGAAATTGATAATTCCATGCGCCAATCAGTTTAAGGCCTCTTATCTCCACTCCTTTCCCTCCTTGGATGCCGATTCCAAATCCGGATGTCATGCCGGAAAAATCCAGAATCGTCCCGGATCCATCGGCTCCGGCAAACGTGCCCGTTCCAACAATTTGCAGTGAGAAATTGAAGTACAGGCCTCGAGAGGCTACCCAATTTTGCAGGATCAAAGGTTTGTTGCATTTCCACCGGCCAGTAGGGATATAATAAATGGGAATGTTATTCGCTATACAGGAATCGATTCCCTTTTGAAAAAAACTAGACCAATCTGGGTCGGATGCTACCGGCCCAGTCGCTTTGGTTCTTTGGTCCATCAGTGGTAGCCGTCCGGGTAAAGGAGGAACCCTTGTCGTGGAAGAACAAATGATTAATATGATAACGAGATACTTTTTCATTCTCCTTTTTTTAATGGTCATACGGCCCGTAGCCTAGCCCTGAATATTTTTTCGGACAAGCTCTTTACGGACAGCCGATCTGGCTTCTGTTCCTCCATGCAGGAGCCTGGTGGCGTGTTTGTGTTTTTTAGTGTCAACCGGCTGATATTTAAGACTCCAGATACCCATTTCCAAAATAAGGGGAAGCAAATCGATTCCCTTAAGCGTCAGTCTGTAGATGAATTTCTGCTTGTGCTCGGGGTCACCGGATTTACGAATGATTCCCTCCTTTTCGAGTTTGGAAAGCCGGTCGGCCAGGATGTTGGTGGCAATTTTCTCCTCACCCTGAAGAAATTCCCTGAAATAACATTTGTTTTCAAACATCATATCCCGAATAATCAACAGACTCCATTTATCGCCGATGATTTCCAGGGCCAGGTTAACCGGGCAATTCGATCTGTAAGTTTCCACCAATAAATTTTAAAATTAAACGGTGCAAACCAATTGCATTTTGCAATTAGTTAATATATTTATATCCGGTTGCAAACTGCAACCAGAAGTAAATTACTGTTAAAAATTGAATTTTATGCAAACCACGATTGTTCGCTACAAAGTAAAACCAGAATTCGTAGAAGAAAATGAAAAATTAGTCCGGGCGGTCTACGACCAGATCCGACAGAAATCTCCCGATGACTTCAGTTATTCCACTGTTAAACTAGAAGACGGATTAAGTTTTATTCACTGGGCAAATTTTTCAGAAGAAGGTAAATCTTTCCTATCGGGACTGCCCGCCTTTAAAGACTTCCAAGCCGGAATAAAGGAACGCTGCCAGGAAATGCCGGTGGTAAGTCATGGAAACTTCATCGGATCCTATCAGTCAAGAACAGCGTTAAAACCGGCCTGAGCCCTAGATTAAATGGCTGTTCGCTGCTTTAGCCCGGAAGCCTGCGAACAAAAACCGCTAGGTCCTGTGGGAGCATCAACAATTCAAACAATTGAGTATGTTAAAAAAAAATCCATTTAGGGCAATTGATTCCATTAATTCAGTAATTTTTGGTTTATAACCATTCCCAGTTATGCCTTACATACCGCTCAATGAAGAACTGCCCGGAATCACCGGGTTACTGGACTATCGAAAGGATACAGCCTTGCCGATTCGACAGCTTACACAGATTTTACTAAGGGGTGAGTCGACTCTTTCAGAAGCAGAAAGAGAAATGATTGCCTCCATCGTCTCCTACGGTAACGAATGCCGGTTCTGTACAGCGGCACATACGGCGGCCACCGACCGCCTGTTGGGAGAAGTTGAGACTTCCCAAAAAGTGAAGACCGATATCATGACTTCACCCGTCAGCCAGAAAATGAAGTCCCTGTTGATCATTGCAAGCGCCGTACAGGTAAGTGGTAAAAATGTTACCCCGGAAATGATTGATCAGGCCAAAAAAAACGGCGCAACGGATCGGGAAATCCATGATACGGTTTTAATTGCCGCCTTGTTTTCTTTGTACAACCGATACGTGGATGGTCTGGCCAGTGTTACCCCGCCAGACAGCGCTTTTTACGACCGGTTGGCCAATATCCTGGTCAAAAACGGATACTTGCCGTCAGAGAATCGGTATGCCGGTTTAACGACCAGTGATTAAAAAAGGCGTCGACGGTAAGGTATATCTTTTTGAATATCAGTGATTTAGTCATCTGCTTTGAATTGTTTATCCACTGCCGGGTTACCTTTTCCCAAAATGCGTATCAACCTTTAAACGCATTCACATGAAAAAACTAATCACTGTTTTAGCCGTGGGCATCTTCGCAGCCTGTAACGGTTCAAGTTCCTCCACGACTACTACCGACTCTACGACAACGGTAAAAACCGATAGCGTGACTACTTCGGTTTCTGATTCAACGAAGGCAATGGCAGATAGCACAAAGAAAATGATGGATTCGACCAAGAAACTGGTTGATTCTGCAAAAAAATAATAGATGATTTAAACGGAACGTTTCTAGACTTGTTTGTTGTGTGTGATCTTCATGAACCGGACTAATCCATTTAGTCCGGTTTTTTTATTGGCCACCAATCTATCCGTTATCCCGCAGTTCAGTTCACCACAATGGATTTAGACTGCGTGGTATGGGCACTGAAATAACCAAGGGCTCCGCCCAATACATTGGTGGTCGGATTTGCCGGAGAAGCCGTCGCATTGAAAGCCCCGGTTCCGGAAGACTGACGCAATTCAAGAAAATAGGTGTAGGTATTTTCATCGATGGAATACATATCCACTCGGACCAGGTCTCCAGAACTGATATAACTGCTGTCGGTACGCAAAACCAGACTGATATATTTTCCGTCGGAAAGCCGGTCGTCAAACACAAAATTATTTCTCGGGAAAGGCTGGCCATTGACATATTCTACAAATTCATAGTAGTTGGCTACGGCGGGCGGGTCCTGGAAATTTACGATGGCATCGATGCGTTGTTGACCAAAACCACTGGTAAGATTCAGCGTCAAAGAATCCAGGGGAACAGGAAAGGGCATGGTAGAAGTGGCGGAATAATTTTTATTTTGAGTGACCACGGACAAGGAATAAGTTGCCCCTGGTTTGCCTTGCAAAAAATTGGTTGAATATACTCCAGGAGAGGTTTCCTTCAAACTGTCGGTGTTGCCCCGGTCGTCACTCACCTTCACGACCGCCCCGGACACAGCCGGGTAGCTGTTGTCAGCGTAAAAGTCCACGGACTGATTGATGGTGACCGTATAGGGTCCCGACCCATCTGTTATCTCCCCTTCAATCACCAGCTGGGGGGCTGCATTGTTCAGGTTGAGACTTACCACTTTCTGGCAGGAAGAAAATGTCAGCATGATTACCAGAAGTCGAAGCGCAGAAATATTTTTCATCTACTTAAAATTTAAAATTATAGGTAACCGACGGGACCCAGCGAAAAAGAGCCCATTGAACCGCCTGCGTTTTGGAGGCGTCGGCTGGATCCTGCTCAAAACTGATGCTGTACGGGTTTTCACGGCCATAGACATTGTACAAAGAAAAGTTCCAATTGCTATCAAATTTCTTTGTCTTTTTTCCCTGCAGGGTAAAACTGATATCGAGGCGGTTGTATGCGGGCATTCTATATCCGTTGCGTTCCGTATAATAAAAAACCGGCTGGCCATTCACCGGATACTTTCCGCTCGGCCAACTGACCGCGTTCCCTGTGTAAAAAACAAAGTCGGTGGTAAAAGTCCACTTTTTGCTCAGCTTGTAGATAGCTACCACAGAGAGGTTATTCGTTCGGTCCTGATTGGCAGGATACCAGCTGTCATTGTTAACCTGGGTAAACTGACGCTCTGTTCGAGATAAAGTATAACTCACCCATCCACTCAAACGCCCGTATTTTTTTTTGACGAATAATTCCAATCCGTATGACCGACCGTTGCCAAAAATCAATTGGGACTCTACATTTACATTGGCTATCAGCTGAGCGCCGTTTTTATAGTCTATTTGGTTTTGCATATTGCGATAATAGATTTCGCTGGAGAACTCATACTGGTTGTCTTTAAAATTTCGGAAATAACCCACAGAAACCTGGTCGGCGATTTCTGGTTTCACATTGTTACTGCTGGGTATCCAAACGTCGGTAGGATTGGAGGAAGTACTGTTGGAAAGAAGATGAAGGTTTTGGGTAGTCCTGGTATACGCAAATTTTACGGAGCTATTCTCATTGAGCTGGTAACTCATGGAAAAACGCGGTTCAAGATTAAAATAATTTTTAACAATCGTTCCCGATCCATAATTGGCAGTGTCTATCGGATTGCCACTGGAATCATAGGTATAAAATGCACCCGGTCCCAGAACGCTGAAAAGCCCTGCGCGCAATCCATAGTTTACATTTATTTTGTCCGAAAGGGATAGCTCCTGATTAAAGTACAGGGCTGTCTGCAGTGCCTGTTTATCGGGAACGGAACTTGAATTAAAATTGTCACTTCCGACGGCAGCAGTGATGACACCCGGGGAAGTCGTAACCCGGATCGCATCCAAACCGAAATTTATTTTATTGCCGGCTGCGACAAAATATTGAAGATCTTCCTTGAAATGATAATCCCGGATAAAGGAATTGATCCCAACATTGTTATTCCCGGAAGTCACTTTAATATCATAATCGTATTTGCTGTAGATGAGTGAAGTATTAGAAAAAAGGCGGCTATTGAGAATATGGTTCCATCGAAAAGTGGCGGTGCTGTTTCCATAGTCCAGTCCGAAACTGTTTCCCAAGCCCAGATAATCCTTCCCAAAATATCCGGAAAGATAAATATGGTCTTTATCACCCAGCTTATAGTTGGCCTTGGCATTGACATCATAAAAATAAAGACTGCTGCTCCGGGTGTTCGTGTCTTTAGAAAGTTTGAGGAAAAGATCGGCATAGGTCCTTCTTGCACTCACAATAAAAGATCCGTTGTCTTTTTCAATCGGTCCTTCAATATTGAGTCGGGAAGAAACTAGGCCGATTCCACCGCTAACCCCCAGTTCTTTAGAATTTCCATCATTCATACGGACATCCAGAACCGAAGCAATCCTGCCTCCGAATTCTGCTGGAATAGCCCCTTTATATAAGGTTACATCTTTGATCGCATCTGAATTGAAGGTTGAAAAAAATCCCAGTAAGTGAGAAGGGTTATAAACCGTTGCCTCATCCAGCAGGATCAGGTTCTGGTCGGTTGTGCCGCCCCGTACATAAAATCCACTCCCGCCGTCCCCTGCTGACTGAACGCCTGGCAAGAGTTGCAAAGATTTTAGAATATCTTTTTCTCCAAAAATGACAGGCAGGTTTTCGATTTCTTTTACAGACAACTTCTGCACGCCCATGAGTGGCTTGGTCACATTGTTGTCTTTTCTGACCGTCGTTACAACCACTTCCTCCAGTTCGTCATTTTTGGGTGTAAGGTTCGCAGAAACCGAAATATCCTGCGACAAAACAACCTGTATGGTGTCTTGCAGGTATCCCGCGGAACTAATCAAAAGGTTATAGGACCCGGCGGGGGCAGTAATGGAAAAGAAGCCGTAGGCGTTGGTCATGGTTGCGGTCCTGGGAATTTCCAGGAGGGAAACAGAAGCACCGATTAAGGTTTCGCCGGATTTTTTATCCCGGGCGGTCCCGCTGACCGTATGTTTACTCTGAGAATAGATTGAGATCGATGAGGTAATCAACAGAAAGAGTAAAAAGACCTTTATCATTGCCCGAAAATAGGATCTGCCGGACAAAGTTCATCTGATGATCCAGGAAATGCGAACGCAGCCTGGATAAAGCATCGGTTGGATGCAAGAGGAGCAAAGGTTTGATTAGAATAAAGGATTTGTTAAAGAAACCATATTATTCATTTCCGCACTTTGTAACGGCCTGATATGTCCATCAAAATCGATGTAATCTTTTTCTTCCAGCAAAGGAGTGCCCCCGTCCGGCATTTTTATGATGCCGTTTGTATAGATCATCGCTCCATTTTTTAAAGGGAAAGGTCCATGCATCACAAACAAACTTCCATTTCGAATGATCTTCAATTGTCCACCTTGCATGACCAGTCCTTCTTTTATATGTTTATACAGGTCGTTGGAATCCAGCGTTTGTCCAATAACACCACCATGAATTGGATGCACACTTTGTTGCAGATCGTTGAATAAGGAGTCCGACTGACTGGAGTAAGGGACCTGGCAATAACTGTTGAAGGCGATAAAAATGCCTATCAACATGATAGATACTGTTTTCATAACTGGGTATATGGATGATGGATAACAAAACTGTGCCAGCGCCCGCTAAATCCCGGTGCCATAGGTACATTAAACAGATCTTCAATATTTTAAATTCACTGTTAAAAAACGACATCCTGGATCATACTCCTGAAAAGGATCCCCCCGTCGCTCATTTTCTCAACCGATTCGTCATTCTTTGCGTATTCAATGAATGATAGTCACCCGCCGATCCGAAACACCGTCAATCGAGCGTAAAAGGCCTGAAATACCCCGAGAAAACAGGGTCTTCAAACCCATATGACTCCAGTTGATTAAGTTCCCCTAACGCATGAAAACCCATTTCGGATGATTAAAGCCAAACAAGCCGATTCCCTTTTTAGCTAGGATTATCTTGTCTAATTTCATAGTTCGGTTCAGCCATATGATTGAAATGAAGAGAATTATAATTATCCTGTTTATAGGCCTCCCAGGCCTGTTGCCGGCTCAAAATGTTCGGTATGCCTGGGCAGAAAGATGGGATGAAGGTTCGACTCAATCAGTAAACAGCTCTATTGTTACCGATGTAAACGGCAACATATTTATCGCCAGATACTTCAACCTGAGCAATGGCATTGCAGAAATATTCGTCTCCAAACTAGATGCGGCGGGCAATTTGATTTGGGAAAACAAAATTGTCGGAGGACCCGGTACCTCTACGGTTAGCGGAGACGGCATTTCTATTGGCGTCGACGCCCTCGGCAATGTGTATGTTTCCGGATTTTTCTATGGCAGTATAGACTTCGACGCAGGAATTGGTGTATCCAGTCTCTCCAGCAATGGAAGTATCTTTCTTCTGAAACTAAATGCGGCAGGATTGTTCTCCTGGGTAAGGCAATTGCAAACCATTATTGCCGGCCTTACGGATCGGTTACTGGCGGTAGATCCGGGAGGAGATGTTTATATGACGGGTTCCTTCAAAGGCACCATTGATTTTGACCCAGGCCCTGGTATTTTCAACCTGACTTCAGGCGGCGGGGGCGCTTCCCGGGAGATATTTATTGCCAAAATCAACACGACAGGCGATCTGGTCTGGGCCAAACAGATGGGTGGCCAAAATCCGACAGATGGTGGAAATGGCTTCTCCATAGAATTGGATCAGGCAGGAAATATTTATGCCACCGGAAATTTTTATGGAACGGTAGATTTTGATCCCGGCGCTTCGGTATTGAACCTCCAGACCGCCAATGCTGCCGGGGAGGGATTTATTTCCAAATTGGATGGCCAGGGCAACCTGATTTGGGCCAAACAAATTCAAGGTGCCGGAAGCAGTTTTGGGCAATCCATATCCGTGGACGGATCGGGAAATGTTTATACCCTGGGTAGTTTTTTGGGATCGGTCGACTTTGATCCGGGTGCCGGGGTCTATACACAGACTTCCGGCCCCAATGAAAGCGTTTTTATTTCCAAACTGGACGCTTCGGGAAATTTCATCTGGGCAAATCAATTGTCGGGAAGCGAATACATGGGTGGATGGGGCTTGGCCGTGGACGCGGCTGGAAATTCATTTATAACCGGAAGCTATTTCGGAACCATCAATTTTGATCCCAACGACTGTGCCTTCAGGCTGAGTTCGGTTGGTTATGATGATATTTTTATTTCCAAATTGGACCCCAGCGGAAATTTTTCCTGGGTGAAGACGCTGGGGGGCATCGGTTCTGACGAAGGGTTATCGGTGGCATTGGATGCTGGCGGAGATGTATATACGACTGGTAGTTTTGAACGAACCGTTGATTTTGATCCCGGCATTGGAGTAAGTAACTTGAGTGTGGTCGATGGATATGGTGTTTTTCTTCAGAAAATGAGTCCTTGTAACAACAGTACCTCATCCATCATCACCGCCACGGCTTGCGGAAGTTATACGCTAAATTGTAAAACCTATACCAGCAGTGGAAATTATACACAATTGCTTACCAATGCAGCAGGGTGTGACAGCAATATTACACTCAACCTAACCATCTCCAACAAAAAAAATTCCATTACCAATATTCCAATACAAACCTGTGACAATTATTTATGGAAGGGTCAAAACCTGACAGCCAGTGGAATATATTCAGACACCCTGGTCGCAGCCAATGGATGTGATAGCGTTGTCAATTTGCATTTAACCATCCTCCAAAAATCAACAGCGGACGTATCCGATTCCATTTGTGAGGGTCAGTCCTATGCCGGATATACAAAATCGGGTGTCTATACCGACACCCTCTTGTCGGCTACGGGATGTGATAGCATCCGGACCCTTCATCTGTCCGTTCAGCAGAAACCGGCCCCTAGTTTGGGTGAAGGCAAAAGCCTTTGCACCGGAGATACCCTGATGTTGTCTCCGGGAGACTATTCCTCTTATCTGTGGCAGGATGGTTCTACGCTCAGTCACTTCATTGTAAATCACGTGGGCTCTTACGCTGTAACGGTATCCAATCTTTGTGGCCTGGGCAGTGCCACCATCTCTGTTACTCAAAAGGTATGTAATATCTTGTTCCCCTCTGCTTTTACTCCGAACGGGGATGGAAGAAATGAAACGTTCAGAATCCTGAACGTCCCCATGCTCAATAACTACACCTTAACTGTTTTTAACCGCTGGGGACAAAAAGTCTTTGAAACCAGGGATTATACCAAGGGTTGGGACGGCAGCTTTGGCGGGGGACTTGCTGCAGGGGGCGTTTACGTTTGGTTCTGTAAGTTTAAAAAAGCCGGAGATGCCACCTTTACCGACATGAAAGGAACGGTATTGCTGGTCAGATAAAGATACACGCCCTTATCTGGTGCGACCAGGGTGAGGCGGAGGGCTCGCCCGTTTAAACAGCAAAAGCCTCCCGATTTTGTCAATGCCCCGATGGGTTCTTTCCCTTTTTAATTTTGCAAGGCGGGACCAAAGGCTACCAACCTGGCCGTCTGCACCTTGCATATCCATCCGGTCCTTATCTGCTACCCACATTGCAACCCCCTACAGCATTCAATCGTATTTATTTACCTAAAGGAAATCGTCAAATAAATACAGATGAAATTATTTCTGCTGATTGCCCTGTTGAGCATGATCCCAGGCATGCTTCCCGCTGACAATTGGGATGCCGATGCAGAAAAGGCAAAAATAAACTTTACGGTAGACGGTCCTTTCGGTAAAGTGCATGGCAGCTTTTCGGGACTTAAATCCACACTGCAGTTCAGTGAAACTGACCTGGCTTCCAGTTCCATCAGTGCGAGCATCGATCCAAACAGCGTAAAAAGCGGTATCGGGCTTCGCAACACCGACCTTCGAAACGAAGAGGTGTGGTTAGATACAAAAAAATATCCGACCATCAGCTTCAAATCCCAGAAGATCCAAAAGACTGCAACCGGTTTTGAAGTCCTCGGGGAGCTAAATTTAAAGGGAACTGCCAAATCAGTAACCATCCCCTTTACGTTCACCTCCTCCGGCAATACTGGTATTTTTAAAGGCAATTTTTCCATCAAACGTGAGGACTATCATCTTGGTAAACCTGGTGGTTCGGTAGGAAGTGTAATAGATATCACACTAGAAGTACCTGTAAAAAAATAAGGGCTGTCGGCAATTCATTTTTAACCTTCAAAAACTCCAACAAAATTTGTCTTTTAATCACGAGCGTACCATGACCAGAGTTGCAATGATTGTCAGGAGCACCCTTTATTCCTCCCGGGGCGGAGATACGACACAGGTATTGCAAACGGCCCGTTTACTCAAACACCTAGGGATTTTTGTTGACATCAGACTGACCAATGAATCCATTAATTACAGTCAATATAACTTATTACATTTCTTTAATATCACCCGTCCGGCTGACATCCTACACCATATTGCAAAAGCCCAATTGCCCTTCGTTATATCCACCATTCTGATCGACTACAGTGAATATGACAAATACCATCGAAAAGGACTTTCTGGAATCGTGTTCCGCCACCTGCCGGCCGGCCATATTGAATATCTCAAAGTATTTTTCCGTTGGCTCCGCGGCAATGACAAAATGATGAGTTTGACCTATGCCCTGAAAGGCCAGAATAAATCCATTAGAGAAATACTAAAAAAAGCCGGATTGATCCTTCCCAACTCGGCCTCAGAATACAAAAGAATCAGCCAGCAATATGGCTGTCAAAAAAAACACATCATAGTGCCAAACGGAGTCGATGGCAATCTCTTCAGTTTTAATCAACATATAAAAAAGGATCCTAAAATGGTTCTCTGTGTGGCAAGGATCGAAGGAATTAAAAATCAACTAAACCTCATCAAGGCCCTCAATCACACGGACTTTCATCTTTTTATCATCGGCGCTTGTGCGCCAAACCAACACTCCTACTATGAATCCTGCTGGGCGGCTGCAGCCAGCAATATTCATTTCATAGAACAGCTTCCTCAGGAATCCCTGGTCTACTATTATCAGAAAGCCAAGGTTCATGCCCTGCCCAGCTGGTTTGAGACAACCGGATTAAGTTCTTTGGAATCAGCCGCCATGGGTTGCAATATTGTAATTTCTGATAAAGGGGATACCGAAGAATACTTTGGCAGCCATGCCGAGTATTGCACTCCCGATTCACCCCAGAGCATTTTGTCAGCCGTTATAAGGGCCAGTTTAAAACCGCTCAATGATTCCCTTCGAATAAAGATAGCAAACGACTATACCTGGCAAAAAGCGAGTATGCGTACCGCCGAAGGCTATTTTTCCATCATTCATAAGGGTGGTGAGTCTGACTTTCCCAATCCAGAAATGACGGGATCCGCCATAAACGTGTTGGATATGAACTTACAGACCCCCTGTTTCCAGCATTCCACTTAAAAGGACCGGGCTTTTAAAAAGGCTAGATCCTCCGCAGGAAGTTTAGATCCGCGGGGCGGGAGTATACGCAAGGGAGCGTGACCGGCGAAATTATCTGTTGAGCCCAGACGCACCACCAATCCGGAACCAAGACGTTCGTTCGGTTTCTTGGATTGTCCGGATGACCAAGAAAAAGAGGTTGATGGCCGACCTAACCCATTTTCCATTCTTTGAACCCTTGCAACCAGTAAATGATTTTAACGTATTACCATAAAAAGCGCCGGAACACATTTAAAAAGGTTTACCATGGATGAACCCTGTATAAAAAAGGATATACTGGCTGCATTGACTTACTATGGCCTATTTAACTATCCCCTGAAAAAAGGCGAAATCTTTATTTTCCTCCGGCAGTGTAGTGACATGAATGAATTTGAAGAGGCTTTGAACACCCTGGTGGAAGAATGTATCGTTTTCAAAATCGGAAACTTTTATAGCCTCGAAGATGACCCGACGCTGGCGGAGAGGCGATCAAGGGGCAATGAAAGGGCTTCCCTTTTGTTGAAGAAGGCAGAGAAGGCAGCGGCTGTCATTTCTTGTTTCCCTTTCGTGAAGGGCGTAGCCGTTTCTGGTTCACTTTCCAAATACTTTGCCGACGAGCATGCAGACGTCGACTTTTTCATTATTACCGATTCCAACCGGCTGTGGATTGCCAGGACCTTTCTTCATGGGATGAAAAAACTATCCTTTTTACTGAACAAAGAGGATCTTTTTTGCATGAATTATTTCATCGATGAATCCAACCTGGCTATTCGGGAAAAAAACATTTACACTGCCATTGAAATATCCACTGTCCTACCCATGCGGGGCACGGGGATCTTTGAAGAATTCTTCGAAAAAAATAAGTGGGCAAAAACCTTTTTTCCCAATAAATTTCAAAATTTCTCCTCCACCAACAAAATTAGAAAAAATTGGGTGAGGGTTTTGATTCAACGTTTGTTAAATAACCGGATGGGAGATGCGATGGATAACTACCTGATGAAACTGACTTCCCGCAGATGGCAAGCCAAAACAATTCAGGGTAGAATCAACAGCAAGGGAAAACCGTTGAATATGGACCTGGGAAAACACTATTCCAAACCTCATCCTGAAAATTTTCAGAAACGCTTGCTGGTGCGATATGAAAGAAGCCTGGCGGACAATTACAAACGCTTTGAACTTTCCCGGTTTTTGCTTTAAACTGCTGCCGTTTGTTTGCGAAGTGAAATAATATAATAATCACCCACGTATTTCCAGGGCCATTTGTTTTTGAGGCGATCTTCGGCTTTACAAAGCCATGAGTAAATTTTAGAATGTTTTTGTGGGAACCCTTCTATATAGGAAGGTGGCACCAGGGTACACAATCCCTCTGTTTCCAACACCTTAAAATTATCCTTCAAGGTCTTTTTCACAAATCCTGGATTATAATACCAGCAAGTAAAAGTATTGCTCTCAATTTTCGCCTTTCTTCCGCGACTGCCGAAAAATCTTCGCGTAGCTGTTTTTCCTTTACCTGCAAACAGCAGCAGTGTTTCCCATAAACAAAATTTTGGAAGGATCACCAGAACCACGATGCCTCCCGGTTTGAGCAGGCGATCAAAACTTCTGAGAACCTTGTCCAGACCATCGGTGCAATTCAAGCCGGCAAAATTTGAAAATATACAATCATAGGGACCCTGTAAGGACAGGGTTTCCAACTTAGTGAAAGAACACAGTTCAGTGGTTACCTGGCTGTTTAGACCGGCCGCAAGTATCTTTTGCTGCATTTTCTGCTTCATACCGCTGGAAAGATCGGTTGCATGCACCCGGTGTCCCTGGTTGGCGAGAAAAACAGCATCTTCACCCGTACCCGCATTTAATTCCAGTATATGACTTTGAGGTTTCAAATATTTCATTAAGTGGTTTCGAACCCTTTGCCTCTTATACTGAATAATGATATTTCCCGAATACAGGTCATCAAAGCTCGCAGCCTGCTGCGAAAATGCGAAGGCTACCTTTTTTTCATTCTTTGTATCTACTTGCATGACTAGGCGGAATTTTCTAATTTACTCAACTTCAACTTTTCCATATAAGTAGCCGGAATATAATAAAGAATCGATATCGCCCTTTTTAGTTCCAGGGCCGTGACCTTAAGGGGATGAAGCAGGATTTTCTTTAGGTTGTCAAAAGCAAGGTGTTTTCTATAGTTTTTATGAACATAACGGTGCAATTGTTTATAAAATTCAGGCTGATAGGTATTTCTAAACATCAGGGCCAGCTCGTCGGAATCCGTCCAGTTTGTCTTTTCTTTCATCTGGCTCTTTACCTTGTCGAAAAAAACTGTCCCGGGTAATGGGTAGGAAACAGATATGCCGATCTCGTATGGCAACAACGTATTGATCATTGAAATCGTTTTTTCAATGTCTTCCTTGGTCTCCGATAAATAACCAAACTGAATGAAAAAAGAAGGATGTATCCCTTGCGATTTCAAAAGACGGGTTGCTTCATAGATTTGAGCCACGGTAGTGCCCTTATCCATGGCATCCAGGATTTTTTGCGAACCACTCTCAGCCCCCATCCAAATATTTTCGCAGCCAGCCCTTTTAAGATCGCGGATATTGTTTTCCTGCAGCAATAAATCGACGCGTCCCTGTATCTTAAATTTAAAATTCAAATGTTCTTTTTCGACACAATCCGCAAATTCACGGACCCACCCTGGTTTAAGCCCAAAAATGTCGTCACAAAACCAGATATGATCAAAGGAAAACCGTTCTTTTAGCATTTTCAGTTCCTGTACAACATTTTCCGGGGTCCTGGAATTATACCGATTGCCGTAAATGGGTTTGGCGCACCAGTTGCATTTGAAAGGACAACCCCTGGTTGTGCCCATGTTCAACGAAAAATATCCGGCATGTTCCATCCACATGTGCCGGTAAGGCGAAACATCCAAAAGTTCCCAGGCAGGAAAAGGCAGAAGATCCAGGTCTTTCATCACGCTGCGGCGTTTGGTCTTTACGATGGCGCCATCCTTTTTGAAGGCCAGGCCTTCAATCTGAAAATAGTCTCCCTGATTATTGTTCAGCGCATTGACCAATTCAAGCAATATCATTTCTGCCTCTCCCAGTATGATGAAATCTGCGCCCTGCTCCAAATACAGTTCAAAGCGATCCGTTGAATCCGAACTGGAAACAACGACGGTAGCCCCCAGCTGTTTTGCATAACGAATCATTTTAAAGGCAGCCTGCCGCATATTGTCCAGGCACATTTTTGTCAAATAATTAAATCCATCGTCGTAGATCACGAAAATGCCGGGCTTCTCCTGGTTCAAAAAAGGAAATATCTCTTCCGGTCCTTTTGAAAACATGGTATCAAAAAATGAAATTTCATGGCCATGATGCCGAAGAAATGAAGCTGCGTATAAGGTTCCTAGTGGAGGATAGGGCCGTCCGGTAACCCATTGTTTCGGGTCAAAGCGAAGGAAATAGGAATGTGTCAGCAGGATATTATTCATGAGTATGGACTGATAGCCGTTTTATTCATCGTTTTTACAGTGACTTAACATGAACTCGTTTCTTTTGAATCACGCAATAGACCCAGGCCGACTAAATTTGAATATGGGGTTTTAAATTCAGATAACAGACACATTTTTTACAGGTTTCGTCCTCTGCCATATCCAGGTTTTTTCTAAACCGGATGGCTTGAGGGCTATTGATAATTTTATCCAAGGGATCAGATTTGATATTGCCATAATCATTGTGAAAAAAACAAGGTCTGACTGTCCCATCCGCCTCAATTACTGTGGAAACCCAGGGAGCATTGCATTTTTTATAGGGAAAATCGTTGAAACCGTGGCAAGCGGCATAATACTGATAAATATTACGCAATTTCGCTGGCGATTCCACAATAAAATGACTGACGAAATCACCTTTATAATTGTCAATAATATCTTCGACTACTTCTCCCAGTTCGCCTAGGTCTTCTTCTCCCAGCATGATCTGATGTTGTTTTTCCAATTCCCATTGCATGGCTCTGTTGAAGGCCGTGCTGCTTACATCGGCCGGAAGAAAACTGACGGTATTCAAGCCGATCTGTTTTGCCGATTCCAATATCGCGGCCCAATGGCGGAAATTCAATTTTTGAATCACCGTTCTGCCGCTGACCGGGAAAGAAGGTTTCAGGGATTTTACTGCTTCTATGCCTTCCCTTAACCGCAGATAGGCGCCCGGGATATTGCGGATTCTGTTGTGTATTTCCTCATTCCCATCGAGGGAGACGATAATGTCGTCCACCCCATCCACCAGCAAATGGGCATTTTTTTTCATGGTCAGTCCTGTAGAGAGCAAACTGATCTTTATTTTTTCTTTTTTAAGAATTTCACAGAACCTGAAGAAATTGGCATGCAGCATGGCCTCTCCGCCCGTCATCAGCACCTGCTTGGTTTCATATTTTCTCAAGCTGTCCAAAAGCCCTTGGATATCGGCTTCGGAAAGTTGTTTTAAATTATGATTCCCTTTCCAGATATCGCACATTACACAACGGCAATTGCAGGCACTGTGAGGCATTAAAATGACAATGGGCAACGATGTAATCGTATCCGTCTGCAGTGTCCGGAACCTTTTGTAGGTCTGGTATGGGGATTGTATTTTCATGGCTTCCTTATCCGAATCCAAGCAAAGGGATGTCTGTTTCCAAATAAAAAGTTTGTTATTCGAGCCGGGTTGTACAAATAAGTAAAATGGAAGTGCTTCAAGGCCAGGATACTGTGATGAAAATAGAATTTGGACATTTCTTCAAACCCAATCGACTTATAATAAACATGGCTCCGATACCTGGCTTTTTCAATTTCATGGGCATTGTAAAAGAAGCTGTCCAAGATGTGGATCTCCCCTTCTTTTTTTAGGATTGAAAACGCATCATCCATGACTTGGTCCAGCGAAAAAAAATATTGAATGGATGCGGCAAATACAATGACGTCGAATGCACGCTCTGCAGATAGCGAATGGATGTCCCCTTCTGCAAAAGACAGATTGGTGTTTTCGGAAAATACCCTTCGGGCCTGTTTTAATTCAAACCGGTTGACATCCAATCCCGTTACATGGGATTGACGGATACAAGAAATTCGATGTGAAAGCCAACCGTTTCCGCAACCTACTTCCAGTATTTGCAGGGGTTTATTTTTATTTTTCAAATACCTTATCAGCCTCTCAGAAGACCTTTTCCTGATTTCCCATTCGCTGGCATGCTCGTGCGATGGAGCTACCCACGGCAATTTTCTGACCTGATCGTCCGTATAGATCCGGTTTTCTATTTTTCTGGAACCCAGGTAAAGTTTCTCAAATCCATCCTGGGACTTGTGCCGATCGGCCTGAGCGTTTAAGAAAAATCCGTTGGTCAATGTTACATAATTTAAAATCCCTGAATCTCGGGTTGTCGGTATTTCCACAGTTTCTGCAGTAATTTTATCTCGTATGGATATTGGTGGATATTAATTTTGTACCGTATCCCTGACAGAAAGTGAATGGCCCTTCTCTTAAAATTGTTTAGACGGATGTCGGTGACGGTTGGATAAAAACCGTTCAGAACGGTTTCAAAATTCTTAATCTTGTCCACCATGGCCGGGGAAAGCCAGGGGGTGAGCGGATTTTTGCGAAGGTCAAAATTTTCCCAGGCTGGACTGATCCAGTCTTCCAGCTTTTCAGGAAACTTAAATCCTTTGCTCAGCACCTGGTTGTACAATTCTGAGCCCTCGGTAGCCACCGGACTGTAGACATAAATCACAATCTCGGTTCCCGGGTTGATTCTCTTGATTTTTTTTATAAACGCGATGTCAAAATCAATTTGGGCTTCCACTTCGGCCGGTGTAGGGGCTGGCGTACCCAGTACGAAGGAATATTCTGGAATGATACCAAATTTTTTCAACCGTTCGGCAAAAGCCGCGATCTGTTCCCCGGTTTGCGTGCCACCCTTATCCATCAGTTTTAAAATCTCATCATTGCCAGATTCCGCACCAAAAAATATGCATTTGCATCCCGCTTCCCGGATAAGCGCCAGGCTTGCATCCTTGAATTTTGCCATGGTGTCTATCCTGGCCATTCCCCACCAGTTCATTTTCTCGGGAAGAATCAATTCTGAAAATTCCACGACCCGCTTTTCCGAAACAAAAAAGTTATTGTCATGAAATTCAATGGCGTCTGCTCCCCATTTGTCTTTAATGAATTTGATGTCCTGATACACTCTTGCCGCAGATTTTGCTTTCCACCTGGCTTCGTAAATGGGAACCACGGCGCAGAATGAACAGGTAAAAGGACAACCGATACTGGAATGATAAGCCATGGTTTTCTCACCCAGATAGGTCTTACCCAGGTATTTATCCATAAAATATGTCTGCGCCAGCTTATCATAAGGCAAGGCCGGCAGCTGGTCCTGATCGATCAGGTCTTCCTTTACCGTTTTTATAATCTTATCCCCCGACCTATATATCAGGTTTTTTATCAACTCATAGGGCTGATTTTTCTCCAGTGCCTCTATGAGGCGGGGAAAACAATGGTCTCCGGGTCCGTTTACCACGAAATCCACGTAGCCCGACTGCAAGACCACTTTGTACTGCGTGCTGGGGAAATAGCCGCCCCAGATTATTTTGACATCCGGAAACCACTCGCGGATCGCTTTGGAAATCGGGATAGCCTGCCTGAGTTGGGGACCGGGCATGACGGTAATGCCGAGATATTTGTAGTCACCCGATTTCAGATATTGGACGATGACCGCCAACGGGTCCAAGTCCCTGTTTCCATCTACTACTACCCAGGACAACTTTCCCTCCACGGAAGCGGCAATATTTAAGATTGAATTCGGAATCCTATATTTCGCATTGGCACTTTTTGGATTGACCAGTATGACTCCTTTCATAGATAACCCCAGATTAATGATTTCCCTTAGTTTGTACGGGAGTTCAAACGGGCCGGTTGCAAAAATTTTGAAATAAATCCTTTAAATACAACCTATTCGGCTCCGTTCCCGTATTCATTTTCTATAAGAACGGATTCAAGGAAATTATGGTTGAAGCCATCAAAAACATACTCCACCGGGCAATACCCCACAGATCAGCAAAAAAAGCCTCGGAAGCCTATGATATCTGGTCGGAAACCTATGATTTCCAACCCGGAAACCTGATGCTGGACCTGGACGAAGAGATTGTCACCGATTTGCTTAAACAAGTCGACTGGGCTGGCAAAACGGTGGTGGATGTCGGCTGCGGGACCGGAAGGCACTGGTCGAAGCTGCAAAGGGGAAGTCCGGCAAGCCTTACAGGCTTTGATGTCTCCGCTGGCATGTTAAGCCGGCTTAAGGCTAAATTTCCAGGCTCCCGTACGGTACAAACCACCGACAACCGGTTAGGGGGGTTAGCAGATTCTTCTGTTGATTTCCTGCTGACGACCCTGACCATCGCCCATATCCAAAACCCAGCGGAAGCGATCCAGTCCTGGTCAAGGGTTTTAAAAAATGGCGGCGCCCTGCTGCTGACAGATTTTCATCCTGAAATGTTAAAAAAGGGGGGCCGGCGAAGTTTCCGCCATATGAGAAAAAGCCTGTCGGTCGTAAATTATATACATCCTCTGCCAAACCTGCATTACTTTTTGGAAATGCATGGATTCATCCAGGTCGCTGAAAAAGAAAAATTTATCGATGAAACCGTGAAACACTACTATGTGTCCCAAAACGCCCTTCCGGTTTTTGAGCGTTTTCAAGGGGTGCCCGTTATTTATGGACTTTTATTAAGAAAACACCTTGCTTCTCAGTAACCTGATATTTCCCAATAGCCTTTATCCCACGAATATCTCGGTGGCAGGAGAAAATATCTGCGCCACGGGAGAAAAGTCAGGTTCACATGATCGATTTACCATTCATTTTAAGTACGCCCTGGTACTGCCCGGACTCATCAATTCACACGACCACCTTGATTTCAATTGCTTTCAACCCCTGGGTGAACACATATACCAAAACTACACCGAATGGGGTACGGAGATTCACCAGGTTTTCAAAAGCAATATTCAAGCGGTGCTGAATATTCCTCAAAATCTCAGGACAACTTGGGGAATTTATAAAAACCTTCTTTCCGGAGTTACATCGGTTGTGCACCACGGACCCGTATTGCCGATAACAAATCCGCTGATCAATGTGCTGCAGAATATGCAAAACCTGCACTCCACGGCATTTGAAAATAACTGGAAGTGGAAATTAAACAACCCGCTTCAAAAAAACAGACCGGTGGTGATCCATACGGGAGAGGGAACGGACCAACAGTCAAAAAATGAAATTGACGACTTAATAAAATTCAACCTGATCGGCAGAAGACTGATTGGGATTCATGGCGTTGCCATGAACCCGGAGCAGGCCAGAAAATTTAAAGCCCTGGTATGGTGTCCGGAATCCAATAAATTGCTGCTGGACAAACAACCCGATATCAAAAAATTAAAAAAAAGCACAGACATCGTTTTTGGTACGGACTCTACCCTGACGGGAGATTGGAATTTCTGGCATCATCTCCGCTTTGCCAGATCGCTCAGACTGACAACAGAAGAGGAACTTTTTGAGATGTCCACGAAAACACCCGCTGCCCTGTGGAACATAAATAGTGGCATGATCAAAACCGGCATGAAAGCGGACCTGGTCGTGATTAACAAAGAAGGGGGGGCCATTACCTGGGAACATGTTTTTGAAACCAATCCGGAGGATATTTTATTGATCATACAAAAAGGAAAAATAAGGTTATTTGATCAGTCCCTGCTTTTCCAACTACAAAGTCATATTGATATTTCAGGCTATAGTAAAGTGATCATTGGTGATTCCGAAAAATATGTGGAAGGTGATTTGCCGGCTTTAGCAGAAAAAATAAAAACCTACCATCAAGGAATAGTTCTCCCTTTTCAATACCGCGAAAACAAATTAGTGGCCATTTAAATATTTTTTGCGTGATGCGATCAGAAAATAAATGGGGTGCCGTGCAAGCGAGCAGACAAAACAATACGTATTACAACGCCATCGCCTCTGATTACGATACCATTTTGGGTAAGGATAAAGTAAACAACGTCATCCGCCAAAAAGTAGCAGAAGAATTCACGCAAACCGTTAAAAACGGCCGGGTCCTGGATTTTGGTGGCGGCACAGGCCTCGATATAGGCTGGATGCATCAAAACCGCTACCAGATCATCTTCTGCGAACCTTCGTTTGCCATGAGAAAGATTGCGATGGACCGGATAAAAAAAGAATACCCCTCCGCCAAAATTTCGTTCCTGGACGAGAGCAAGACCGATTTCAGAAACTGGGACGATTCATTTCCTTTTGAATACAAAGTGCAGGCCATCCTGGCCAATTTTGCGGTACTGAACTGCATTAAGGATATTGAACTGGTATTTAGAAAGATGGCATTGGCCGTCCAGTCCGGAGGCACAGTATTCGCGCTCGTGTTGAACAGCAGTCTTAGAAACCGCATGCATTCCAATATGAAAGGCACCTTGCGATCCTTTTTATTTAAAAATACCGTTACCACCTTTGTAGACTATAACGGTAAACGTCAGCTCGTTTATTTGCATTCAGCAAAAGAAATAACAAGGGCGTTGCGTCCACATTTTAATGTCCTGTCCTTGGAACCCATACAAAATTTCACGTTGATTCGACTCAAAAGGAAATGAATAATTTACTCAATAAATTGCTATCTGGGGGTTTGCCTATAACCGAATATTCCACTGTGACGATCCCCCAGGACATTCATGAAAGGGTTGTTTTTGAATTCGACCATCAAAAAATGGACATTTCATCCCAACAGTGGCTATTGTGTTTGGATCCGGTGATTTTTGGCATCTGGCTACCCATTGACAAGGCAATTTCATTACCCAATGAACGTACAGACAATAGAATTCGTTTTACAGACGCCGGATCGAACAACAAGGACATAGCCGTACTCAAACTGGATTACTTTAATAAAATCAAGGAACCCGATGGAGTCCTGGTTCTATTGAAACTGACAAGCGTCTCCGTCCATCACGTTAATTTTATCAAAACCCGGGTATTGTTCCTGCGCCATTATAAAAAACCGGAACACAGTTTCAAGAAATTAAAATCATTTGCTGCAGCATACAGTTACCCAAGAAAAGTCAGGTTAATTTCCTACGGAAATCAAGCGGATTTTAATATTTTCCCCATGGATCTGGTCGGCGAGATTCCCTTTGTCAAAAGATATGTGTTCGGGCTAAGGCATACGAATACTTCCCTGAAGGGTATAATAGATTCCGGAAAAATCGTAGTCTCGGAAGTGCCATTCCAATACAAAGACCTCATTTACCAGCTGGGTAAGCACCACAAAAACTCGATTTCCAAATCCTCTCTTCCCTTTGAAATTATCAGATCGGAATTATTCAACTTTCCTGTACCTGTCTGGTCAAACAGTTACAAAGAGGTGAAAATAAAAAATACACTGAACCTGGGCAGTCATATGTTGCTCTGGGGTGAGGTCCTGCATGAAAAAATACTAAGCCACCCGGAAGGTCATTTATTTCATGTTCACTTCCTGCATTATCTCCATCAGGTTAAGGCCGGAAACAATTATCCATTGGTGTTGTAGACGTCCATCATTGTAGAAATCATTGCCATATGAGACTGGTCTTTTTAAGTTATAATTATTCCGCTCAAATCAACTCCCCGGAGGAATGGATTGATAAAATCGGGTTTTATACAGGATGGGCCAAAATCATGGCAAAAGAGCATGCGATTTTCCGCATAGATCAAATAGACTATGAAGGAGATATTGAAAGAGACGGGATTCGCTATCATTTCGTTAAAGACAAAGATTCAATCCAATATTTGCCTCATAAATTAAACCGCTTTGTGAAATCATTGAAACCAGATGGCGTATTGGTGAGCAGCTTTTTGTTCCCCATCCAGGTCCTGCTCTTAAGAAGATGTCTGGGGAAAAATGTTAAGATACTGGTCCAAAATCATGCAGAAAAACCTTCCTCCGGACTGAAAAGATCGATTCAAAAAATAGCAAGCCATAGCGTAGATGCATTCTTGTTCAATTCCTTTGAATCCGGAATGCAATGGGTTCAAAATGGTAATATAGATTCCCCGGAAAAAATCTTTGAGCTTCCCGAAGTATCCTCGCTGTTTTATCCCCTCGAAAAATCTCTGGCATTAGAAAAAACGCAAGTCACCGGATCTCCGGTTTTTTTATGGGTCGGCCGACTCAATCACAATAAAGACCCGAAAACGGCCCTCTCTGCTTTTATCAAATTCAGCGAATGCGAACCCGGTGCCAAACTATATTTTATCTATCAAACGGAAGAACTTCTGCCGGAATTAAAGGCGATGGTGGAAAAATCTACTCTAAAAGAAAAAATATTTTTTATCGGGAAAGTCCCCCACCACCAGTTATTATATTGGTTTAACAGCGCAGACTTTTTCATATCGGCCTCCCATTATGAAGGCAGCGGCACCGCTCTTTGTGAAGCCATGAGTTGTGGATGTATCCCTATCTTATCCAATATCCTCTCGTTTCGAACCATCAATGGAGATTCAGGTTTGTTTTTTGAACCAGGAAATCCGGAAGATCTATTTGGTATATTAAAAAAAACAAGTCAAATGGATATGGCAAAAGAAAAAGCAAGGGTACTCTCCCACTTTAATAATGAAAATTCTTTTGATTCAATTTCAAATAAATTTCAGAAAATTGCCGCTTCGTTTTAGCTGTATAAATTCATCACTCGCTTTACGCTATCTTCAATCGTAAAAGTCCTGGTAGATTCAAACTGCAAGGTAGGATTGCCTAACAGCGATAAGGTTTTAGCTATCATTTCCTCCTTGGACTCCGCTATATACCAATGGCCAAAATTATTCTCCACGGAACGAACGAAACTAATCAGGTGACAACCAGCTTGCAATGCCTCCAGACAGACGGCACCCAAGCCTTCATAATTGGATGGATGTAAAAAAACTTTCGTTCTTGTCATCATTTCTAACACCTCCGCGTGACTCAATTCGCCGGTTAATGTGATGTTTTTTCCCAAACCAAGGGTGGCTACCATTTTTTTCAAATTCTCCATTTCAGGTCCTTTTCCTAAGATGACAACCCGAATTTCCGGAAAGGACTTACGGACCTCATAAACAATTTCAATCATTTGATCATAGCGCTTTAGTTTTATAAGCGAACCGACACCCAGTATATCGATATCTCTTTTTTTATTGGCAAGTCCTATATTATCCGGTTTAATTCCCACCGGTATCACCTGGAGGGGTCTAATAGCATAATTCTTTTCAAATTCCTTTTGTATAAAATCAGAAATAGCGATCAGGTCATTTGCCCCGGGTCCCATTCTTTTCACATATTTATTTCCCGGTTTAGCATCCTGGCCCAATATCCAGCAATAATGCAGCAGCTTTTTGGATCGCGAAAACCGGGTAGCGATATAGGCACACTCTCCACACCACAAACTGAGTAGTCCTACCACTTCGGAGTTCCTTTCGTATTCACTCAATCTTCGCCAGACCTTTCGCCATTTGAGTAATTTTCCAAGAATTTTTTTTTGCCACCCGTTAAAACTAAACACCTTCGTATTATACCAGTCATATTCTTTGGCTACAAAAGGATAGTCAAAGGCAAGTACGACAATTTCGATAGCCGGATATTGACTCTTTAGTTCCATCACAAAATTTTGCAGAAAAGGGAGGCAGGTCGAATCCGTTTCATTTTTCGGGAAACCCGGGGAAAGTATGATAAAGGTTTTAAGCTTCATCCAACAGGTATTTTTTATTGCAGTATTCGATAGCAGCGTGGTTATGGGTGATCAGTAAGACTATTTTGCCTTCCGAAACCATATTTTGAAGGCAAAGAAGCATATCATTTTCTGATGAACTGTCGAGTTCATTAAATGGTTCATCCAAAATGAGCACGTCCGCATCCTTATATAAGGAACGGGCAAATACTATGCGTTGTCTTTGGCCGCCACTAAAGTTTTTCCCATTTTCTGTAACAATCGTCTGCAGCCCTTGGGGAAAAGAATCAATCGTCGTTTGCAGTCCTGTCAAGTTCAGAATTTTCCAGAGTTTTTGTTCATCGTATCCCGTTTCCTGAAAAGTGATGTTCTCGGCTATGGATGCGTGCAGCAAAAATGGCTGCTGTTTTACGTAGGCGATTCGCGACCAGGCTGCTTTCCTCTCAGCCGGACCCGCAGGCTTTCCGTTAAGCCAGATGCTGCCCGAGCCCGGCTCTAAAAAACCCAGTAATAGATTTATAAACGTGGTTTTACCTCTCCCCGACAGTCCCGATATGCCCAACATTTCTCCCCTGGTTAAGAAAACCGAAAAATTTTTAAGGATCTTTCTGTCTCCATAGTTAAAAAACACATTTTTAAATTCCAGTGTCTCAATCCCCGTAACCATTTGGAGAGGATTGCTTTTTTCAGCCTCGGCCGTCAAGCCTTCCGTCGTGAAGGAGTAAGTTTTGATCTGGCCGGCGGTATTGATAATTTTCACGATTCCCGGTATGATCTTATAGGCTGATATCATCAGCGCTCCCACCGTCACCAATCGAACGGTACTGTCTCCTGATATGATATAATTGAGTGCAACCAACACAAACAATCCAAACACCGCGAAAACCTCGATCATCCTGGAGGGCATGTTTTGAATAACGATTCTATCAGCCAGGTATTTATTGAGGCGTGACTGAAATCTATCGTACCGGTCGGTGAAAAAATTATTTTTCCCATAGGTATTGCTTTCAATAAATCCCGTCAAAGCTTCCTGAAGGAACTGCATCGATTTTTCGCTGGTTTGTTTTCCCAGCTGCCGGCTGATATTCATTTTTTTTTTGATAAAAACGCCAATGAATAGAACCGGTGGGATCATAATCAACAATAGAAAAGGAAAAAGTATTGGATTATACAACGTGATGGCTGCGATTGTCAGCACAATGAGAACAAGTTGAGTAAAAATTTGTTGGAAACCGTTTAAAACAAAATGACTGAATTCGACCGGCTGCTGACTTATTCTTCTGTTAATTACCGATGAATCGATATGGACATAGTCGGCATATGAACTGTCAAGAAAGGACCGGAGTGCGTTTTTAGAAATTCTGGATGCCACCCGGTAAGCAAATTCATATTGCTGCTTTGAAACCAGAAACCCCAGCAGGTTTTTTACTGCAAACAGCAGCAAGAACAAAAATAAAAACAATATAGGATGACTGTTCAATATTTCCCTTCCTTCTTGGAATCGATGAAAGTTTTGGGATGCCGGGGGTTCGGTATAAAATCGGACAAGAAACAACAATACTATTAGAAAGAAAATATCTAGAATGCTGGTAAAAACATCCTCGATGGCCAGTTGCCATATTTTTTTCTTCTCCTCTTTGTCTAAGATGGCTAAAGTCTTGTGGAGGATTTTATTCAAAGTGATTTTTTAAAGGTAGATCTGATGATCAACAGTCTATTATTTGGGGAATTTAATTTACATCCATTGTTTATCAAATATTAGACAATTATTGTTCCTGGGAATTTTATTGACCGAGGCCCTCACTACCCTGATAAAGATACGCAACCCACAGATCTTAATCAGCGTTTCTCCACCAAAGGGATATCCCTGCCGCTTGGATAGAAGGCAGGTTCCTGGATCGGAGAAATATTTTTTTTCAACAAATAACGTAGTAATGAAACCTATACTTACCGGTGTTGGGATGATGTTTTTGCTCTTGCTGACGGTTATCAATAATGGCTGTAAAAAAGACAATTCGAGTTCAATGCCCAACAATCAGCAACCATCTCTGCAGCTGGTTACCGATGGCCTGGTATCGCCAGTGGCACTGGTCGAGCCCCCGGATGGTACCAAGCGGTTATTTGTCGTCGACGAACTGGGACAAATCTGGATCATTGGAGCCGATGGGAAAAAACTGTCAACTCCTTTTATAGATATTTCCTCTAGGATGGTCACCCTGGACCCGGCTTACGATGAACGGGGGCTGCTGGACATCGCCTTCTCTCCCGATTTCAAAACAAGCGGTAAGTTCTATTTGTTTTATACAGCGCCTCCAAGACCCGGTATGCCCATACCCGGCAGTCCGGGTTCAACCTGGAACAGCCTGACCAGGATCTCCGAATTTAAAGTCTCCGCTACCGATCCAAACGTTGCCGACATGGGTTCAGAAAGAATCCTGGTTCAAGACGACCACCCTTACCTGAATCACAACGGAGGTACGCTGGCATTCGGTCCGGATGGGTTTCTATATATTTCCATTGGAGACGGGGGCAATATGGATGATGTGGGAAACGGCCATGTCCCAGACTGGTATACAGTAAACGTCGGAGGCAACGGCCAGGACATCTATGCCAATCTCATGGGTGATATTTTGCGGATAGACGTCAACGGCAGTCCATATAATATTCCTTCCGACAACCCATTTGTAGGCACCAATGCCAAACAAGAAATTTATGCATATGGTTTCCGAAATCCTTTTCGTTTTTCCTTCGATATGGCCGGATCGCATGAACTAATCGTCGGGGATGAAGGGCAATCATTGTATGAAGAACTGGACTTGGTCACCAAAGGTGGAAACTATGGGTGGAATGTCAAGGAAGGAACCCATTGTTTCGATACCGACAACGATCTGGTCGAAAGGGCTTCCTGTCCGAGTACGGATACCGCAGGGAAACCACTGATCGATCCGGTCCTGGAATTGGTGAATACAGCCAATCCAAAAGGGGGCGGAGTAGGCATTGCAATCATCGCCGGGTTTGTCTATCGAGGAACGCTGTTGCCGGCCTGGCAGGGGAAATATATATTTGGCATGTTATCGGCGGACGGGATGGCTACCGGTAAAGTATTTTCAGCCGATATGACGTCTAGCGGCAGCTGGACATACAGCACCGTTCCAATCGATAGTGCAGCGGGCAGTCTTGGAGTCTATCTCAAAAGTTTTGGACAAGACCAAAGCGGTGAAATTTATCTGCTTACATCCGGCCAACTCGGACCCCAGGGTAATTCTGGAAAAGTTTACAAAATCATTTCCAAATGACCCGGTCGACGGTTATTCGGTTTTCAAAACTTTTGCCGGACTTGACATCGCGGCCTTTGCGGAATGAAAGGATGCTGTGGCCGAAGCAGTAACGACAATGATCAGGGCAGACAATATAAAGGGAAAAGCAGACAGGCCGACATTGTAAGAAAATATCTGTAACCAGTTATACATGAATATTCCGGCAATCGGAAAGGCCAAGGCTGCTGCAATTAAAGACAACCAGATATAATTGCGGGCAATCAGGGTGACAACTTGAAAAATACTGGCACCCAACACCCTGCGTATACTGATTTCTTTCTGCTTCTGCTGGGTGGTAAAGGCAGTAAGACCCAACAAACCCAGACAGGTAATGAGAATGGTGAGTATGGAAAAAGCGGCAAAAATCTTTCCCCTTTTCTGATCAGCTGCATATTGTGAATCAAAATCCTCGTCAAGAAATTTATATTCAAAAGGCAATTGTGGGAAATATTTTTTCCAAACCGACTCTGCCTGAGGGATTGTTTTTGAAATATTACTGGAATTGAGTTTTAGTTCTATGATATTACTGTTGGGTGAATAAAACAACAACAGCGGAGCAATCTTATTGTAGAGTGATTTTTGATTGAAATCCTTTACTACGCCTACTACCTCCAGGTAATGCCCTGAAGTATCTTCCGGAAATTTCAGCCTTTTCCCAATGGCGTTTTTCCAGTCAAAATGTTTTACCATGGCTTCATTAACCAAGATGCTATGCAGGGTATCGGCGGGTGTTGAAAAATTTCGGCCCTTCACAATAGGGATTCCCAGAGAAGCCAGGTAATTTTCATCAATACCATAACATTCGATGGCTTTGTCCACATGGCCGGTATTTGTTTGAACGGTAAAAAGATTTAAATTAATACCGGGACTGCCGGGATAATTATTGGCGGTGCCGACGGTCTTTATACCGGGAATGGTTTTGAATTCGTTGTCCATCGCCAGAATCTTGCTGCGCTCATCTTCTCCTGTATTGAGTGTAACCTTCATAACCTGTTCTTTGTTAAACCCGAGATCCTGCTTGCGTATGTAGGAAAGCTGTGCATAAACCACCCAGGTGCAAATGAGCATAATCATGGAAATAGAAAACTGCAGGACGACCAAGGTTCGACGTAGGTTTACATTGCCGGATGCTTTGGACAAGGAGCCTTTCAAAATGTTTACGGGCTGGAAACTAGCGATATAAAAAGCGGGGTAACTGCCTCCTACCAGACCTGTAAACAAAAGGATGGCCACCAGCAAAATGATATTAAATGGCTGGAGAAGTGTCTGCAGGTTAAAAGATTTACCCGCAAGGGTATTAAAAACAGGCATGAGAACAATGACCAGTAAAATGCTTAGTAAAATAGATATGAGGGCCGTCAGCAGGGATTCACTCAGGAACTGGAGTATCAGTTGTCTTTTTGTAGAACCAGCCACTTTCCGGATGCCGATTTCTTTGGCCCTTCTTGCAGATCTGGCTGTCGTCAGGTTCATATAATTGATGCAGGCAATGAGCAACATAAAAAAAGCGACGGCCGAAAAGATCCAGACATAGGACATTTTACCCAATTCCTCTGGTTCTCCTTCCAGATCCGAATGAAGATGAATCATCGTAATCGGCTGAACACCGTAGTGAATCTTCACATTGTATTTGGCAAAAATAGGAGCCATGTACTTGTCGTACATCGGCAGCAGTTTTTTATCAAATGCTTCCGGGGAAACACCCGGTTTTAATAGGACATAGGTGAAGTTGTTAAAATTACCCCAGTTGTCACTACCATCGTGTGCTCCCTTAAGAATCGAAGACATCGAAATGAGCATGTCAAAACGCAGGTGGGAATTATGGGGAACATTCTCTATCACGCCGGTAACCTTATAAAGGTCATATATCGTTTTCATGGTTTTTCCCACAACAGATACATTCTTCCCAAAATATTTTTCCGCGAGTGTTTTGGAAATCACGATGCTATTGGGCGCCACAAGGGAGGTAGCGGGATTGCCTTCTAGAAACTTATAACTGAAAATGTTAAAAATGGTGCTGTCGGCGTAATAGATCTTGGTTTCGTAAAAGCCATCGGTACCCTTCTTGAATAAAGTCCTTTCCCGGCTCAAGAGCCGGGTGGCCTCGGCTACCTCCGGAAAATCTTTTTTTAAGGTGGAGGCCAGCGGGAGCTGTGTAACGGTCCAGTTCGTATTTTTATCGCGCTCCTGTATATAGGAAACAATCCTGACTATGCGGTCTGCCTTGTCATGGTAGCGATCATAACTCAGTTCGTCCTTGATATAAAAAATAAGGAAGAGGGCAAAACTAATCCCCATCGTTAGCCCAAGCACATTGAGCAAACTATACCATTTGTCTTTTCCGAAATTTCTAAGGGCAATGCGCAACAAATTCTTTATCATGATTTCTTTTTATGCGTTCCCAGACTTGCTTGTATTGTCTCCGAATTTCGAAATATTCAAACCAGCTCGATCGATTTGAGGTGGTGTTCCAAATGGTGTACGTAGTCTCGTGCGAGGTATTCAATGGCATGAAAATCTGGTGTCGATTTTCCTGTATCACATTGCACCTGCAAGCGCTCCGTAGGATAGTTTTCCAAAACCCGTATGATCTGGCGGTTGAGCAGGCGCCATAGTTCCAACAATTCCAATAAGTCGGCCGATATATAACGTTGCGCTTCCACCCATTCCACCTGGTCGTAGGTTACTATGAAATTTTCAGAATAGGTAGCCCGGACAAATCGCTGAAGATTGATTTGGGCACTGTCAATCAAATGACCGATGATTTCTTTTTTCGTCCATTTATCGGGTCCGGCACTGTAATTCCAATCCTTGCCCAAGAGGTCGGTTTCCAGGAAGCCCGTTACCACCCTTTCCAGGTTTTTTGCAATTTCTCTCATGATGATTAGGAATAATGATTTTCCAGAATGGTGTCTGGCATAAGCAATCTCGCCCCTTCCGGCCAGCATGACGGTCAGTTCATCATTTTCTTCCGATGATATTTCTTTGCCCAGCTGTCGGGACAATAAAATCCAGAGCCGGTTGGAAGGCTGATAGTCCATAAGTTATGAGACGTTGCTAACCCATCAGATGTTGCACCGATCCGGAGATATTTTATTTTGTTCCCATTCGACCAGGTTGTGCAGGTCAAACCATCTCTAATTCGTTATTTTGGTTTTAAATCATTTATATGGATCCTCATCTTAAAACAAGCGGTCAATATGCTGCTGTAAATGGTCTGCGCATGTACTATGAAATACACGGCCAGGGAAAGCCCCTAGTTTTGTTGCATGGCGGTGGGTCCACGATTGAATCCAGTTTTGGTCGCATCCTGCCGGCCTTAGCCAGGACACGCCAGGTGATAGCCCTGGAACTGCAAGCCCATGGACATACTCCCGATATAGACCGTCCACTAAGTTTTGAGCAGGACGCCGATGATACGGCCGCTTTGATGGAACAGCTTCATATCCAAAATGCTGATTTCTTAGGATTTAGCAACGGAGGCACCACCTGTTTGCAAATCGCTATCCGCCATCCGGGCTTGGTTCGTAAGCTTGTTCTCCTTGCCACCCTCTATTCCCGGGAAGGCATGCCACCGGATTTTTGGCAGGGGATGCAACAGGCAAGTTTGGAACATATGCCGCTGCCCCTTCAAGAAGCCTATCTCAAAGTCAATCCCGACCCAGCGGGACTGAAAGCCATGTTTGATCGGGATGTTGCCAGGATGTTAACATTTAAAGATATCCCCGTTCGGGATATCGAGTCGATCGCAGCCCCCGTACTGGTTATCAACGGAGACAGGGAAATCGTTCGAGTCGAGCACGCCCTGAGTTTGTCGAAGATTCTTCGGGACGCCAGACTGGCCGTTCTTCCCGGCGATCATGGTGAATATATTGCGGAAATATGTGCAAAAGATAAGCAGAGTAAAATACCCGCCCTGGTTGTTGAAATGATCGATGCTTTTCTCCAGGGGTAAACACTGATTCTTATTTGGGCTCAAGCAAAAAATAAAGATCTCCTTTGGGAAGCGCTTCCAAATGAAATGATGCTCCCCTCTCGGGCGATGCCAAAATCTCTGACTAGAATATCGACCGTTTGGGGTAATTAGAAGAACCCTCCGTCCACCGGAAATAAAGCGTTTTAACGATGCCTGCGCTTAGATATCAGGGCTGTTTGTGGTAGTTGGTGACCAAATCATGGATTTCCTGATCTCGTTGTTTTTTCAAACGCCGTACTTCCTGCCGTTTTTCTTTGTTGGTTAGACTGTTGTCCTGACGGACAGAATAGATCCTATCGGCATAATCGGATTTAATGTCCTCTTCCTTTCGCTGTAATTTACTGGGACTGTAATATGCAGGACCATAGGGTAGATATCCTCCATAAGCAAACCCCCACAATGGATATCCATAAAATCCGAATGGACTGTACAGGGGCGGATAAAACCCAACTCCGAAAGCGACATGAGGATAAGCATAAACACCGACCGGGTATCGGCCGCCCGCTACAACAACCGTGTGTCCGCGCTGTGCACTGGCGGCGAGCACCACGGTTAAACTCATTGCAATAACTATTAACTTTTTCATAAAGTATTTCTTTTAATAAGTTAGACGCAAAAAGTATACGGAGGATGCCCCTCTTTGATGCAATAACGATTTTCTAACAATTGCCCGTGTTAAAACTGAATGTGTGTTTGCTGGTCAGAGGAGTTCCGGCACTAAGGATTTCTGAAGTGCCTGCAACGGGCGAGAAAAACAGGATTTCGTTTTTGACCGACGCTTATGTTTCCATCTAAGTTTATACTAAAACCGACTGGGCGTTCATCCCTGCTCAGGATTTATGGCCAGCCTCCAGATGGACATCGCTAGGATTCTGGGAAGTCCTGCCATTATTTTTTTAAGAGATTTTGCCTTTTCATTTCTATTTTTAGGAATTAAAAGCCATTAAAACATCGACTCATGAAATCCACTAACATTGCCTACTGGACATTTACCGGACTGTTAATTCTACTAATGTTATTTTCTGCTATATCCAGTTTAATTCCCAATCCACAGGGAATGGAGATGATGAAACACATCGGTTATCCCTATAGCGTACTGACGCTGCTGAGTATTGCCAAAATATTGGGTGTTATCGCATTGTTAGTTCCTGGTTTTCCAAGGCTGAAAGAGTGGGCTTATGCCGGTTTTACATTTGATCTGGTAGGGGCCATATATGCCGGACTTTCTGCCGGCGATCCCATTGGCCAATGGGCACCTGTTATCTTGGGCCTGGTATTCATTTTTGGTTCTTATATATTTTATCATAAGAGGTTGGCTGCGCGCAAAAGCGCCTGAGTTACCGAAAAACCTCCTAAAAAACCTCGTATTTTTTCCACGTAAAACACCCTATGACCTACAAAATCAGGGTATTATCTTTATCGCGTACAGTAGGCTCTCCGTAGAAATTGAAAAACCCCTAATGTCCGTACCCACGGAAAGCACTTTGTACAGGACCCTTATATCCGTAGCGAATCCTTATTGCTAAAATCCAACCCTTGGTTCGGCATTGTTTTACCCTAAACTAAAACGATGTTGAAAACCCGATTTTCAAAAGCCTTCTATTTATGTAATTCATTTTTGCTTATCGCCCTACCTTTTACTACGGCAAAGCACAATACACTTTCTGTCACTTCCACTGCCAAGCAGCAGAGAAGCTTTGATGAAAAAAACGCTGCGTTGGTTCCCGTTCCGGTAAGCGAGATAACCAGCCCGGCCCCCAGCGAAATCCCTCAGATTAATCTCAATAAAAAGGAAGCCCTGTTCATCCGGAAGTATATTAAAAACAGGGGCGATTGCCTGTTCAACGTAAAAAGAAGAAGCATCATTCCCTTTTACATCATCGATTCTGTTTTTACGAGTTATAGAATCCCGGTGGAATTAAAATATCTTGCGGTCATAGAATCGGAACTGAAACCAACAGCACTCAGTCACGTAGGCGCCAGAGGCCCCTGGCAGTTAATGCCCGGTACAGCAAAAGTATTGGGACTGAAAGTCAATCGCCGTTTGGATGAACGCACGAATTTTTCGATGAGTACGAAGGCTGCCGCCCGATACCTCAAGGACCTGTATGCACAATTTGACGATTGGCTCCTAGTACTCGCCGCCTACAACGGTGGTCCAAAACCAGTATGGACGGCTATCCGGGCATCGGGTAGCAAAGATTTTTGGAGATTGCAGAAGTATCTGCCCCTGGAAAGCCGGGAACACGTGAAAAAATTCATCGCTACCCACTATTATTTTGAGGGACACGGAAGCGAAACCACCCTGACCCGGTCTGAAAATATTGCCTATATGAATGCAGTCAATGAATTCGAAATGAAAAAAACGAATCCGGCCCCCGCTAAAAGCGAGGAACCAAGACCCATTACTCCCAATCCTTCGGAAACGTCGGATGAAAAATTTAAACGGGTCATGAAGGAATCTGAAGAATGCCTGCACAAGTCGGTCAAACTAATTTGACCCGGCGCAAATTCAACTTCCTAAAACCTTTGCTATTTTTCTGAAACGCCCTTAGATAAAACCCCATTCCGGGATTCCTCCCGGCGCCCTTTTGAGGGCAGGAAGGATCCAGCACCCCGCCTGCGGGGCTTTATTGCAAAGCACTGTCATTGGCTGCGGCCGGAGCATTGGATGCTTTCTCCCCCGTTCGTTGTGCTCACAGATAATATATTGGAACCTGCAGTTTAAATATCCATTTTACCACTTATCCAAAAAGACGATCTAAATCAATTTATTTAGTCTAACTTACGAATAGATTCGTAAATCGTAGTTGAACATAAATTATTATTACCTGCTCATGTGGCTGTCTTAAATATTCAGCCCACGGGCCTTGTTTTCACAAGGCCCTTTCTTCGTTGAAGCAATATCCAGGCTCGCGACCGTAGGGGTTTGATATTTTTTTTCTTAATTTTACTTTTCAGCAAAAAAAAGGAGGTATTCATGAAATCTACAGTCAATTCATGGAAACATCCCGTTAGTTTCTCCTAACCAGGATCTTTCATAAAATAGCTGTGGCGTAATAATCGCCAAAGCCGTCCCGGTGGGATGGCTTTTTTTTGCACGGGAAGTCCGAGCCCTCCTTTTTATCGTCCTATGAAGGGATCTGATAAAAAACTCTTCCTGTTATAAATTTTCCGTTTTGTTTAAGTCGCCCTAATGAATTATAAACAGGGGAAGCGCGTTGATGTCGTAATTTGAGCGTGATTAACCGAATCAATGAACAGAAGATGCTTCCTGTTTGGTTTTTTTCCAATAGAAGTCCCGGGCCTATCCGGGGGTATTTAAAAATGATAGGGATATTTAAATGATTACCCATCCATAACCATGCAAGTCCCCATTTTCCAATTTGTTTTTTTCCTGATTCTTGGCATCGGCCTCATTTTTTTACTGTCCATAAAATATAGGATACCGGCATTTTATTCGCTCATGCTGGCTTGCCTGGTGGTTGGACTCGGTCTGGAGATTCCTCCACCTGCGATTATTTTGGCTATGAAGGATGGCTTTGGTAGTATCATGAAGTCACTGGGCTTTATCATTGTATTGGGAACGGCGTTGGGTCTGTTGTTGGCCCATACGGGCAGTAGTCGGGTGATGGCTGGTTTTATCCTGCGGATCGTGGGAGAAAAAAATGCGGCCCTTGGAATCAGCATTACGGGATTTGTAATAGGACTTCCTGTTTTTTGCGATTCCGGATATATTGTACTCAATGGTTTAAACCAGTCCCTTTCAAAAAGATCCAATACGCCGATTATCATAACCAGCATTTCACTGGCTACCGGCCTTCTGTCCGTGCACTGTTTGATTCCCCCCCATCCTGGAGCTACTGCCGCTGCTGCTACTATTGGTGTGGATTTCGGAAAGCTCATGCTCAGCGGTATCCTGATTGCTATCCCGGCCATGCTGACCGGATATTTCTGGACTCGATTCGCGGGCAAAAAATTTCCTGCCGTTTACCGGGAGGAAGATTCCACCGCTGACTCCCATCCGGAAGATCCATCGGTAATTAAATCTTTTTTACCCGTCCTAGTGCCCATTGGTCTGATCGGCATGAAATCATTTCTGGGAATGGATGGAGAAGTCTCCGGCTCCTTGCCGAAAATCATTTCATTTTTGGGCGATCCGGTCATGGCCTTGTCAATTGGTCTGGTTCTGGCATTTTCCAATGGGAGGGGCTGGACAAAAGCAGACATCCATTCACTGTTATCGGATGCAGCAGAAAAAGCGGGTGCCATCCTGGTCATCATCGGAGCCGGTGGCGCATTCGGTGCCGTGCTCACTGCTGGTAAAATTGGAGAGCAGGTAACCCATGCCTTTCCACTGACCCACTTGGGTATTGTATTTCCGTTCCTGCTCACCTTCATTTTAAAAACGGCGCAGGGTTCCTCCACCGTTGCCATTATTACCGCCTCTTCCATCTTGCTTCCCTTGTTGCCCGCCCTGGGTTTACATACTGAATCAGGTAAATTGCTGGCCGTGCTGTCGATGGGAGCCGGATCGATGATGATTTCTCAAGCCAATGATGCCTATTTCTGGGTGATAGCCAAATTTTCAGGCCTGGAAATGAAATCCATGCTGAGGGTTTATTCCATGGCTACCCTGCTGATGGGAATCATCAGTTTTGTCAGCGTGTGGATTTTATCTTTATTCCTTCATCCATCATGAATATTCTTCTAGCACCCAATGCTTTTAAAAATAGCCTCTCTGCTCCGGAAGTCTCCCGGGCGATTGAAAATGGTTTTTTGCAAAGCAAGCTGGACTGCAAGATTCAATCCTTTCCCATCGGGGATGGAGGTGACGGCACCGGGAGGCTGATGGTTGAAAGACTCTCCGGTGTCCGGGAGGAAGTCCAGGCAAAAGATCCACTGGGCAGAACGATAACAACATCTATTGGCTTTATAGATACCGGCAAAACAGCGGTGATTGAAATGGCCGATATTTCCGGACTCAGATTATTATCCGATTCGCAAAGAGATCCCTTGCAAGCTTCTTCGCAGGGTACAGGACAGCTCATGCGGATCGCACTAGACCGGGGTGTTCAGAAAATTATTCTCTGCGTGGGCGGGAGCGCGACTGTGGATGGGGGCTGCGGCATCTTGCAGGCATTGGGTATGCGCTTTTTGGATGAAGCGGCGCAGGATCTAATGAGTTTACCCCGTCAGCTTGTGCAACTGAATGCTATTGACATGACCCTGCTGGACAAAAGGATTTTTGATACGGAATTGGTTGTCCTTTGTGATGTAGACAACTTTCTTCTGGGGAAAAATGGTGCGGCAGCTGTTTTTGGTCCCCAAAAAGGTGCTTCGCACGAAGATGTTCTTTTACTGGAAGCAGGGATGCATAAATTCAGAGATATCTGGCTGCTCCAAACAGGACGCGATTTAAACCAGGTTGTCTACGGAGGAGCAGCCGGAGGTGTTGCCGCCGGTCTTCATTCTTTTCTCAGGGCTCAGCTCGTCCAAGGAATTGAATATTTTCTTGACCTCACTGAATTTAATGAAGCCCTGCAAAAAACTGATCTATTAATAACCGCAGAGGGAAGCATCGACCGGCAAACCCTACATGGCAAGGGCCCGTTTGGCGTTGCCCGAAGAGCGAAAAAAAATAACATTCCTGTCATTGGGATTGCCGGACAAATACCCCTGCTGCCCGATACCGCCTTGCAGGAATATTTTGACGTATTGATGCCAATCGGAAATCAGCCGGAAGACTTAAAAACTTCCATGGAACATACCTCAGAAAACCTGACCCGAACGGCATTTCAATTGGGGAAATGGATGAGGCTGGGTCCCATCGGCAGGCCATTATTCCAGGATAACAAAAAGGAAAATAAATAAATCAACCAGCAGGCCTGGAATTTTACTTAGAGGCGTTCCACCGAAACCAGCGAATACCCAATGCGGAAAAAATTAAGGCATAACCGACCGTCACGCCCAATGCCAGGAAACTGGTTTGGTCCCAGCCACCTGGTTTAAAACTGGAGGCCAGGATGCGATTGACGGAGCCGTAGGGGGACCACTTGACCAGGTCACCGATCTGTTTTCCTAAAACACCGAGCTCCCCAAACATACCCACCATGATAAATACAAAATAAATCAACCGACTGGTAGAATGTACCGTTTCTGCATTTCTTATCAGGCCCACCACCATTTGTCCCAATCCAAGATATAACCAACCTCCAACAAAGGCGGACAAATAACCCAGAAAATAACTTGTGGCCGAGAGCGTGATCCCGTCAAAATAATAACCGCCAAAGAAAACTGCGGTAGTCATTAGTAATATCATGGCCATCTGAACGCAAAGCCTACTTACCATAATGGATCCAGGGGCCACTGGCGAAACGCGCAGTCGCTGAAAAATCCCCTTCTCCCGATCACGGGCGATCGAGTTAGAATAACCCATCAAGCCGATCGCCGTCAGACCAACGGTAATGCAGTTTCCCAAAATGAAAGCTCCACCAAATTTGTCTACCAGTCCCTTCCATGAAATCAGGATGATGACGGGTACGATTAAAATAAGTATAAAAGATTTCCGGTTACGCCACTGCGTAGTAAAATCTGCCCGTAGTAAAGAGCGCAAAACAACTTGATTGGATGGAAGTGTAACGGAGTTCATGGTAATTGTTTTATGAACGGATTTCCTGGCCGGTAAGACCGATAAATACATCTTCTAAAGTAATCTTGCCCCGTCGGGAGGCCTGAATGACTTCCTGGCGATCGCGGTTAGACTCAATCAGTCCGGCTGGAGTTCCTGTGACTACGATTTGCCCATGATCTATGATCGCAAGCCGGTCACAAACCGCTTCTGCTTCTTCCATAGAATGCGTAGTCAGCAAAATTCCATGCCCCCTCCCCCTCAAATATTCCATTCGTTCCCAAAGCTGTCGCCGTGATTGAGGATCCAGACCTGTAGTAGGCTCATCGAGTAAAACCAGGGGCGGTTGGTGTATCATGGCGATCACCAGGGAAACTCTTTGCTGCTGACCTCCTGACAATTGTCCGAAACGTTTTGCCCCATCGTCCTTCAATTTTATGGAAGTAAGGATTTCCTGAAGGTTTTCATTGCTCAGGTTTACACCATAAATTCCTGCATACAGGCGAATGATTTCCCTAACGGTCAGCTCTGGTTGAAAACTGGTTGCCTGCAGTTGTACGCCCATATTGGCTCTGGCCTGACGCGGATGTTTGATGGTGTCATTACCACCTACTACGATTCGACCAGCAGCCGGCAGCAACAATCCTTCTACCGCGCTGAGTGTAGAGGTTTTTCCTGCGCCGTTGGGACCAAGTAATCCAAATATTTCACCGGCATTCACAGAAAATGTTACCCCCTTAACCGCTTCAAATGAGCCGTATCGGATAGTGAGTCCCGTTACTTCTAAAACCGGCTGGTCCATAAATTCATTTTTAAAGATCAGCCCCAAGATAGTGACAGAAAAAATAGGTAGAATCAGCGCAGCGGCGAAAATCGGTAAATACTCCGGCAAACCGCTGAAATTATCGGTAAAGCGGACCTGCTTGGATTCCTTTGAGCTCCATAGATCGTTGGGAGATACAAATTTCCAATCCTCTTTAACGAACAAGAACCATAATGCCTTTTTTTGCAATGATGTTTCCCTGATAGTCGGTTCCTTTGACCATCCAAACATAACCGCCGGAATCCTGATTGACCCCATTGAGTCTTCCATCCCATCCATTGCCGAGCGCAGAAGTATTGTATACCAACTGCCCCAGCCTGTTATAAATTCTGAAATATTCAAGGGAGGTGACCCCTACGGGAATCGGTCGAAATATGGAATTGACAGCAAGTCCGGGAGTAAATGCATTGGGTACAAAAATATCTGGTTTGGTTTTGAAAACTTTTACCGTCACATAGGCTTCTCCTTCACAACCAAATGGTGTGATGGCCTTGACCAAGTATTTAATGGTATTGTCATTCTCATTATAGACCGCCACCGGATCGGCAATGGATGGATTGTTCAGTTCTGTGCCGGGTGCCCAGGAAAAACTATCCGGACCCTGATCACTGGACACGGCGTGGAATTGCAGGGGTTCACCCACCACCACCGAGGTATCGTTACCTGGAGAAACCACCACACGGGCCAGTACGTTCACGTGAAAGGTATCCAGCAATGCATTCGGACATCCGTTGTTCATTACGCGCAGAACATAATCCGTAGAGCTTACCGGTACAACCGTATTTTGAAACTGATACGGCAGAGAGGAAACATTGCTGGAGCCTGCAAAAAAAGGTGACCAGGAATAACTGCTTCCCGTCTCAATTTCGGCATTCAGGAATGCTGGTGTTCCAAAACAAATGGTGGTATCGGTTGGCTCACTGATTGCCTGTGGAAATTCAACGGGATTAAAATCTATGCGGGCCACCGTGCTGATCTCGGGAGGGCAGGTTCCATTTTTATCGACCAGTCGGTACTGCGTCGTAGAGGTGATCCCCTGAACGGTGAGGGAAGTTGCCGTATCGTCGGGTTGGGTGTCCGTCCAATTGGTTCCATCCGTCGAATATTGCCAGCGCTGGACGGTCCCCAGATTTCCACTCAGGGTTAGCACTTCACCAGCTGTTTGGTCAGCGCAAAGCGTGGCTTGCGGAGGGCTAACCAGTCCACCGATGGTTTTACTGTCAACCTGGACTTTTGCGGAACTGCTGGAGTCCGGCGGACAAACATCCCCTTTTCCGACCTGTACTTTAAAATAAGTTGTCGTGTCCAGGTTTTCCGGACTAAAGGATGCGGTGGTATCGGAAATGGGCGACCATGTTTGGTTATCGGTGGACTGGAGCCAACTTTTGATAACACCCGAATAGTTGATCAGGCTCAGTACACTGCTGTTGGTACCTGTACATACGGCCGTGGATCCATTCAATATTCCTCCCACAGGTGAGGGCAGCGTTTTAATGTTGATGGTATCCTTTAGGTCCGCGCAGCTGTTTTTTTCTCGCACAATCACGGTTCCAGGCAGACTACTGGTTTTGATTTGAATGATATTGCTGGTATCGGAGGTTACCAGTGACCAGGAATTGGGAATAATCCAATTGTATATGGCTCCTGCCAGAGAAGGGACCGAATAGGTAACGATGGAATTGTTGCAAACCAGGGAATCACCGCTGATCATCAGGCCTGCGCAACTGTTTCTAATAGCGATATAGCCATAGGCAAAATGGCCACCGGGAATACAATTGTCTGCTTCGAAGGTAAGACTGACTTGTTGTCCTCTATAAGGCGATAGGTCGAAGGTTACCTCCGTCCATCCTTTTACCCAAACGTCTTGCAAGTTGCCGGCACTTGAACCGTTCGGAGCTGGATCGTCGTTCGGTGACCGGGTCTGACTGACCGAAAATCCATTGCGTTTGGCGGCTGCACTGTCCAGGGTAGCACCCCGTCCACCTTCGGTAACATTGTTTAGGGTGGGCAGGTAATAACTGGGAGATGCACAGGCTATAATACCCGCGGGTGTTTTGAGCGTGGCTGAAATAAGCGGCTGCTGGGCCGAGACATGGGTTCCGTTTTCCAGGACCATGGCGTAGGCATACGTCATAGTATAGGGCTCCGTAGCCGGACCGGGAGGAACTTTAATCCGGTAACTCACCCCGCGGACATAACCTCCTCCCCCTGATCCGTTGTTCGGATTTCCCCGGGTGATGGCCGTAGAACCCAACAGAATTGAATAGTTATAAGCATATCCGTTGATGGTGGGAATGGTTGGAAAATTACCAAAAGGATCTCTGGAGCTGGAAGTAATCACCCTTATTCCCACGACCGAATTGAGATCGTACTCCTGAATGCTCCTGGTACCGATGGTACCGGTGGGGTAGCTGTTGTTGGAATCATATCGCTGCAGGATTGCCGAGGGTCCGTTCCCTAACTCATTGTTTCCGGTATAGGCATACCAATGCGTGAGATCACCGGTGGCAAAATTGATATTTGCCGGACAGGTTTGTGTCTGGGAAAACGAACCCAACCAAACAATCAGGAATACGGCACTTAACCTGCACTTCATCACATAATAAATTGATAAACTTAACTATGTAAGGGTCGACGCCAACAGAATGAATACGAGTCAGGTTTTTTCCAGGTTAGTACTACGTAATGTACGACAAAAAGGTTGCAAATAACTCACCGGATTGCAAGGAGAATTCAGAGCCGGCAAAACTCCAAAAAAATCGGTCTTTCTGACTATTTGATGACAAAACCGGATTTGAGAATATAAAAAATTGTCTTCTTCCCATTCCCGTGAACGAAGTTCATCTTAGCAAAACTACCAACCGGTCCCAGGTAGAATATCATATCGCCTTCTTTTAAATGATTCGTATCGAAGTAAGCACCCAGGGCGCATTCTGCATTGTTCTCCGTAACGACGCCACTATTGGTCGAAAAACAAATCATTTTTTTGGTAGTGATATTCGGATATTGATATCCAATGATGGTAAAATCATTTTTAGAGTTCGGTGGAATAATAAACTCCTTGGATTTCTTATCTACGTGACCCGGTGGTTGTGCGGTTGCCGGCAAGACAAAACAAAGCAACAGCAGCAGTGCGAGGAAATTTTTCATGTTGTTAATCATTGGTTATTCTAAAGAAATTTCTACCCTTATACAGCAAGTCATATGCCAACTAATCAAGATCTTAGAGGCGTCAAAACCTGCTCTGCGTCGAATTTTCAGAAGGTTTATCAAAAAAATAAATTATTGTTTAATCCTTTCTTACCCAATTTTTCCACCTTATGTCAGACATTAAAAAACTATTGCTCAGTGTCGTTATTTTATTTGTAATCATTGCAGGATGCAAAAAAAATGAGGTTGTTCCCTCCAACAATGTTACGCCCCCTTCCAATATTATCCCCACCACCCCGGTAGTTACAGACAACGCTTTTTACTCCATCAGCGGAAGCGACAGCGCACAACCAAAAGGTCAGATTTTATTTGCACTGAATTCTAAAACACAAGGAGAACTTTTTATCACCGATGAGCGCGGTTCCATCATTACAGAAAAAGCAGTGGGAACAGATGTGGAGAATTTCCAGAAGTGGAATATCAATGGAGTTACCCGGTACACGTATTTCCGCTCAGTAGGTTACCAACTTTTGGACAGTATTCCCGGCACAGAACTCGGATATGAATACATCTGTGACTCCAATTTGAATATACTGGATACGGTGAAACTGCTTTCCAATGGCATCATCAATTCAACCCAACAGGATGAAGTCGATGTGCACGAATTTGTATTGCTGGGTGACCATCACTATATCTGTGAGACCTATTATTCAGAAAAGCCCAATAATATTCCCAGTTCCCTGAACCCGGCTCCTGGTGTGAAGGTTGCAGCCTGTATCATTCAGGAAGTGAACAATGGATCGGTCGTCTTCCAGTGGGACGCTTCTCAGTTCCCAGAATTCTATGCTTCCAGTCAGGAAAATAATAATTTCAACAGCGCCAAGCTCACCCACGACTATCTGCATCTCAATTCCATTTGCGTGGATTCCACGGATAACAATCTGATCGTGTCTTTTAGAAACTTGGATGAAATCATCAAAATTAACCGGCAATCAGGAACCATCATGTGGCGACTGGGGGGAGCGAACAGTGATTTTTCTCAGGCACCGAATCAATTGTTCCTGCGTCAGCATTATGCCAGGGTTATAGAAGGAGGCAAAACCCTGATCTTTATTGACAATGGGGATTCTGCACGTCCGAGCAGCCGCATACTGGAATATCAACTGGATCAGAATGCGAAAACGATCAGTGGTTTCAAATCCTATCAGGTACCGGATAAGTTTATTCAGTTTGCCGGTTCGGTGCAAAAAGTCGGGGATTATTATTTCATCGGTGCAGGGGCGGGAGACTACGTACTTAAAATCAACTATGTAACCAACCAGGTATTGCTTCGACTCACCTTATTTTATCCAAGCTACAGGACTTTACAGTATGAATAGTATGCAGAGGAGCTTTCGGCCATAGGGAAGATCTCGGACAACAGCTCGCTCAGCTGCCTTTACCAGCAATCATCAATGCGGCCCCTGCGAGACCGGTGTCCTTCACTAAATTAGTCAGGGCAATGCTGATGACCGGTGAACTGGTCGAACGCATCAAGGCGGGAACGTGGATGGTTAAAACGACAATAATCAGGAAAACAAATAAAAACAATCCAGCAGCTTTGGTTAGTTTTCCCGTTAAAAAAGAAATGGCCGCTGCGATAAGTGCAACTCCAGTAAGATAAACCCAAAAGATGCCGCCTGGAATAAAGGAAGGAACTGAGTTCTGAAAACCCGTACCATTTAAGAAATGGTTCACACCGAAGAAACCAACGACCAAGGCATACAGAACTACGCCAATCCGGTAAATAGATTGATTGTTCATGGCAATCGTTTTTGATGTACCTAAATTTAACCAATCTTTCCGTTGAAAAGAGCGGTGGCGATAATTTGTTTTCAGGTGCTGGTGGCAGTTATTTTGTTTTCGGTCGTCAGCTGGAGTTCATAGAGTAAGTAGAGTCTCAACTGGTTGATTTTCGAATAATTACCCTTCATAGCTCATCTAAATATTTACGTTTACTTCAGTTTTTTTTCCGACCCGATTCCACGGAATCCGGTTTATGTTCCAACCTGAAGAATGGGAGATTTCGGACTAGGTTTTCCGCGATTTTTCCAGCGTGTAAAAGCACCATTCGATATTTTTTAGTTCTGCAGAGCATTCAATATATCCCCTCACCCTTGGGGGCGGCCAGCATGATCTCTCCAGGCGGCCAAGGGGTTCTGACCAAACTGACTAAGAATAACCTTGAATTTTCCGACCCCCTCCCCTTTTGTTCCCTTAAATAAATTAGCAGAAACGGACGCTCCCTTCTCCAGCCAGGTTTCTGCCTGAAAATCCTTCTTTTATGGCTTGTTATCTGATATAAACGGGATGGTTTTTTTACCTATTTTTATGCCATGCTGAACGAGTACGATACCATCTTGACAAAGGAAAAAGTTGTTCAAATAATCAACGATTTCATCCACGAAGAATTTGAAGTAGACAGATCAAAAATCATCCCGTCTGCAGATCTTAAATCGACCCTAGAGCTGGACAGCCTCGATTATATTGACCTGGTGGTCGTAATGGAGAAAAACCTGCATATTAAGGTCGATCCTGCGGACCTTATTGACATTCATTCGATACAGGACCTATATACCTATGTATTGGGGAAAATGGGTTTACCCTGACAGCATGAAAAAGAAACTCGTCGTGCTGACAGGTGCCGGTATCAGCGCGGAAAGCGGTTTAAAGACCTTCAGGGACAGCGACGGGCTCTGGGAAGGGTATGACGTGCAGGAAGTGGCCACCCCGGGCGGATGGAAAAAAAACCCCGAACTGGTGCTGCAATTTTATAATATGCGTCGACGGGATGTGGGGGGAGCGCTGCCCAACGCAGCCCACCAGGGCCTGGCGGCCCTCGAAGCCTATTTTGACGTTCAAATCATCACCCAAAACATCGATGATCTGCATGAAAGAGCTGGTTCAACCAAGGTCCTGCACCTGCACGGAGAAATTTTCAAAATGCGCAGTGAACTGGATGAAACCCTGGTTTATCCCATTCGAACGGATATAAAATTAGGCGACCGGGCCCATGACGGAGCACAATTGCGTCCCTATATTGTATGGTTTGAGGAACCAGTACCGCTGATAGAGGAGGCCAGCCGAATGGCAAAACAGGCTGATATTTTCGTTGTCATTGGAACCTCCCTGGCCGTTTATCCCGCTGCCGGACTCATCCATTTTGTCCCAGCAGCGATTCCCAAATTTATTATTGACAAGAGTCTTCCCGCCCTGGGTGGCATCACAAACCTCTTCAGTATTCAAAAGCCGGCAACCCAGGGTATCTCTCAACTCCAGCAATCCTTGCGTTCCTTGGTTTAGGATACTGTGGGAAGGATTCCTACCAAGTCAAATATATTTTTATGAAACCAGCCTTGTAGAACCATAACCTTATATTTGCCTTTTACTGAAATCAATAAAAACACTTTCCATGAACAAAGCAGAACTGATTGCAAAATTAGCCGATGATGCGGGTATAACTAAAACGCAGGCCGGCGCCGCCCTCGACTCTTTTACCGAAGCCATTGCGAAAACACTAAAGAAAGGAGATAAGGTAACCCTGGTAGGATTCGGTACTTTTTCCGTATCAAAACGCGCCGCACGAAATGGCCGCAATCCTCAAACAGGCGCCACCATCAAAATCAAAGCAAAGAAAGTAGCCAAATTCAAAGCAGGCAAAGAATTGGCCAGCCGAGTATAACCGAATAGAAGATTTCTGTGGCCTTCACTCCAAAAAAGAGTGAAGGCTTTTTTATGAAATGTCCGATACCTGCATTCGTTTTATGTGACTCAATTATCGTCCAGTTTCTCATCTGGCGCGATAAATTCAACCCGGTAGATCCTCATGAGCAGGATAAATAAGGAGATAAGCAAGGGACCGAAAATAAGTCCAAGGAATCCAAAAAGAGGAACGCCTACAAATACGCCAAATATGGTTATCAGCGGGTGTACATTGCCGATTCTTTTCTGAAGCCACAACCTGAAAACGTTGTCAATGGTCCCGATGACCGCCAGTCCATATACAATGATAACGATGCCTTTGGTATTGTGACCGTCTGCAAACTGCATAATAGATAAAGGGACATAGGCCAGGGCCGATCCCACCAGCGGGATCATGGAAGAAAAGGCGGTCAATGCAAACCACAGCAGCGGCTCCCGGATGCCCAAAATCAAATAAAGAATGAGTCCGGCGACACCCTGCATACAAGCGATCAAAGGAATTCCGACGGCGTTTGAAATCACCATCTGATTCATCTGATGTTTTACCCTTACCAGATTGTCTTTGCGCAGTGGCAACACGTCCTCCATCCAGGACTCCAGCAAATTGCAATTGGTCAGCATAAAATACAACAGAAAATACATGATCACCAACGCCACGATGGAATTCACGGTTGCACCCAGCAGCAGGGGGAGTTTGGATAAAGCCAAACCACTCAGGTTTTGAATGGTCTCCGCATTCATAAAATGATATCCAACCTTCGCTTCGATCCCTCGCAAAAAATCGATGGTTGCCGTGGTGATTTCCGTAGCGTGATTGATGACATATCCTACTTTGGAACTGACCGTATTGACCAGTATAAAAACCGGCAGCAGGATGATGATAAAGGAAACCAACATGAGCAGTAAGGCAGCGGATGAAGATTTCCACTTCCTCACCAGCATGCTCTTCATGTATTTGCGCATCAATACATAAAAGGTTACCGCACCCAGAAAAGAAGGCGTAAAGGATTTCAGATATATGAAAAGAACAAATCCTAAGATGAACAGCAAAACAATAAAGAAAAACTGTCTGACTTTTTCCGGCTCAAAAGTTTTCATCCGTCCCATTTGCAGCAAGATACAAAGTCTAAGGGTTGACGGAGTCAATTCTTCATACGGCACCCATGGTTCAACCGGTATCTCAGTTCCGGGTTGAAGCGGTTTCATGATCCGGGGTAACCCAGGACCTTTATAAACCGCCACTCCCTATATCATTTGCCAAAAACAATCCGAGAAGGGATCGGCCAGGGAAAAAGAAGGTACCGGGGCTTTGCTGTCTAGGCAGCCTTGCTGCAGACCAAAAAATCAGGGGGGATAAATAAAAGTTTGCTTCACCTGCTTTGATCTCCAGACATACAAGACCCATAGGGCTCCATAGACAAACCTGATCAAATGGATAAAGCTCTCCCGGCGGATGGTCATCATTTCTGCGGGCAACACCATATGGTGATAAACCATGGTCTGGATGAAGGTCGCCAGCAAATAAAAACCAGCATAATAAATAAACATGCGGGGGAAAATATCCCTTTTGTTATAATACCAGTACAACAGGGCGCCTGTACCGGCCATAGAAAAAAGAGAGAGGAACATTTCGAATATCATCAGGGTATGAAGCGACGTACCCCCTACACTGGCCAGATGAATCCATACTGACTTCCGGAAATAATTTTCATTGAAAAAAAAATAGGCCTGGATGAAGATTCTTGCTACCAGATTTAAGCCTAAAAAAACCAGCCAACCCCGCAAGGGTTGTCCTGCATTGCTGCGTTGATCGACCGTTCTTTTTTTTCTATTCAGGTGCCTGAACAGCATGGTAAACAAAACGCAGAAGAAAAAACTGAGCCAGACAGTAATCCAGTTGATGGAGCTTGGGGAAGGCGCATCTACTTGACAATAGGCTAAAAAATATACGTGAAGGGAAAAAAACAGCAAGCAAATTCGACGCACAAAAGTTGGTTCGGGTTTATCAAACTTAGTGAATAAAAGGCATTAATAATAGCCGGGTATTTCAGGGAATTGTCACGCAACCTGCCTTATGAAAACCCGTACTCATTACAAAGCGCTTTCAACTTTTCATTTTCAAATTATAACAATCATGAGATTCAAATATATATTCATTCCAGCGGTCATATTGTTGTTTCAGGGCCTGGAATCCTGTTCAAAAAGCAGCAATTCATACGGATCCGGATCCACGACCCCTCCTGTGGACAGTACTTTCAGTTTGGTGGTGGATTCCCATTTTGGGTCTGTTATTACCTACGCCGGCGGTAAAACCTTGTATTTCTTTTCCCTGGACGCCGATGGCAATTCTGCCTGTACCGGGGCTTGTTTGACGACCTGGCCAGCCGTATATGTGGCCAATTCGAAGTTTGGCGCAGGTCTAACTGCTTCAGATTTCGCCACCATTACCCGTTCTGATGGGACCAAACAGACTACCTACAAAGGATGGCCACTGTATACATTCTCTGGCGATGCAGCGGCAGGCCAAATCAAAGGGGACGGCGTGGAAGGTATATGGTTTGTTGCCAAACCGGACTATACCGTCATGATGGCTCAAACCCAGCTGGTCGGCGCCGATGGTATTTCCTATGACAGTACCTATAAACCCAATACAGGTCAAACATTTTATATGACAGACGACCATGGTGTAACTTTGTATTCATTTGCCCATGATAAGGCCAACACCAATACGTTTACCAAATCAGATTTCAGCAACGATGGTACCTTTCCGATTGTACAACTCACCGGCGTGCAAAGTGTACCTTCCGTGTTGAATGCATCAGATTTTGGCAGCATTACGGTATTTACCAAGCCACAGCTTACTTATAAAGGGTGGCCGATTTACCGGTTTGGTGCCGATTCAATGACGCGTGGCAGTACCAAGGGCGTAAGTTTTGGCGTACCGGGCATTTGGCCGGTTAAGGACCAGTTTAGTCCGGCAGCAACACCATAGATTTTTTTTATACGATATAGACCTGGGTATATTTTGGATATAGTACAGATTATAGAGGGATGTAAAAAGCAGGATGCGCGAAGCCAGAAAGTGCTCTATGAGCGGTTTTATGGTTACGCCTTGAAGATTGCCTTCCGGTATGTATACCGGTATGACATCGCTGTAAACGTTACCAACGACGGATTTGTAAAAGTGTTTCGCCACTTTGAAAGATTCCGATATGAGGAAGAGGGTTATCCTGAACGACTGCTGATGGCCTGGATTAAGCGCATTGTGATCAATACGGCCATCGATGAATTGAGAAAAAATAATCTGACACCGGAAATCGGTGGCATTCCAGAATGGGTTTGGGAAGAGGCAGACAGCAGCCAGCGGGCAGATCAACGCCTGCTTTATAAGGAATTGATCAGTTGCGTAAAGAACCTGCCGCCCATGTATCGCATCGTCTTCAACATGTTTGTTATTGACGGATGCACCCATTTTGAGATTGCAGATTTCCTGGGCATATCGGTAGGTACATCTAAATCAAATTTATCGAGAGCCAGGGGCATTCTGCAAAAGCTTATTAAAGAAAAGGAGGAGTCTACATCATGGAGCATGTAAACAACGATATGGACGATCTATTCCGTAAAGCGGGCGAACAGTATCCGCTCAAATCAACGGAATCGGATTGGGAGGGCGTGCTGGGTAAACTCAAGAGTGAAACCCTGGCCGACCAACAGTCTGTATCCATTATCAATGCGAATGGCAAAACTAAGAGGCGCCGATGGGCGCTACTTTTGCTGCTGATTCCCATCAGCGTAGGGTCTGTTATCTTATATAACTCAGAAATTAAAAAACATCCGGGGACTTCGATAAAAACCAGCGAAATGCCTGCTTTGGTCAACAAACGGACTGAAAGGCAATTACAGAAAGAATCAAACCAAAAGACAAACCCTATTTCCCAGCCGGTCACCCCTAATCCCCTGAGCCGCAATCCGTCTGATCTGGTCAAAGGGCCCTCATCCCCGGGTCAATCGAGGGCCGTTCAGTCACAAAAAAACGGCAGATCCTCCAAAAGGGAGAGCTCTAGCCACCAGGTGATTGCTCAGCGTATACCGGGAGCGAAGAAAAATGGGGTGAATCCAGCGACAGGTTCTTTGACCACCTCTAATGGTTCTCAAGACGTTTTAGCCTCCGCTCAAGAGACCAAAACCGGGTTGCTGCCTGCGAGCGGCGCGGTGGCCAGCACCATTTCCTCTTCCGCCAGCAGTCAGAAAACTGCGGCCGGGGTCGAAACCAACCCGGCAATAAAAGCCAGCGCAACCGACTCCGTCGCCGGAGTAACGGCGGCCAAAAGAGAAACGGTTAAACAAAAATCTGTCAAAGGATTTTATGTGGGATTGCTGTTTGGTCCGGATTGGACGAGTGTGAAATTTCAATCCGTTCATCAAACCGGATATAGTTTTGGCGTACTGGCCGGATACCGATTCAGCAAACACGTGGCCGTAGAATCCGGATTTCTTTTGGACAGAAAGTTTTATTATTCCACAGGCGAATATTTTAATACCAGCAAAACCGGAATTCCGGTTTATGAGCCAGTAAACAGTGTGACGGGAAATTGTTTCATGTATGAAATTCCGATCAATTTCCGCTATGATTTTTCATTAGGAAAAAATCACAGTTTTTTTGCCAACGCGGGCCTGTCCTCCTATTTCATGAAAAAAGAGACCTATAGTATAAATTTTCAAGGACGACCCAATGCTTGGAACTATCCTGACACTTCTTACTACAACTCAACCAATAATTTATTTTCCATCTTACAATTGAGCGCAGGATATGAACGGGCTATTGGTCCAAGAACAAACATTCGGGTAGAGCCCTATATAAAGATTCCATTGCAGGGCATTGGCATAGGCAGTATGCCTATTGCGAGCGCGGGTATCTACTTTGGTATTACCTATTCTTTAAAATAACGTTTGCTTTTGATTTTCATTTATGCGAAAAATTATTTTTTTCGGTATAGGGATTGTATTGCTCATAGTTGCCGGCTGGGGTATTTATAAAGTAACAAAACCTCATCAAAGTACCGCGGGCCAGGAAGCCGCAGCGACCCTTTCGGCTTCAACCCTTTACCAAGATTTCACTCAAAATGAAACAACCGCCAATAAAAAATGGGTGGGCAAAATCCTGGAAATCTCGGGAACCATATCTGCGGTCCAGGAAACGGGCAGCGCTCTTTCGGTCAGCCTCCGGGTCACAACAGATGGCGGCGTGAATTGCAGCATATTGAAAAAGGATCTGGATCCGACTAAAAAATTGAATCAAGGAGATTCCATCATCGTCAAGGGCAGATGTACCGGATACCTGATGGATGTAAATATGGTTGATTGCGTAATAGTAAAATAACCAGTCCGCTCTATAAAACAATGTTATCATGAAACGACCGAATTTTTATTTGTTTTTCTTAATCATCGTGGCGCGATACCTGGGTTCTTGCACCAGCGCTTCCAAAGAAATGTTGCTGCCCACCGGATGCAAGACAGATGATACCCTTTATGTGGTCAGTTATACATCGGATGTTGTGCCGATTTTCGAGAGCAATTGTTACGCATGTCATGGTAGTACCAGCCATGACAACAGTGGAGTTAATCTGCAGGATACGACGGTGCTCAATCACTATATCGAAAACGGTCAGCTGCTGGCAAACATTACCCAAACGCCGGGCACAGATTATGACCCCATGCCGAAAAACGCAGCAAAATTGGATACCTGCGAAATCAGCATCATCCATCAATGGATTCGACAGGGATATCCGCAAAATTAAACCGACTCATATGCGTGCAAAATTCTATTGTGTTGTTTTCTTTCTGTTCTGCTTTTTTATAAAAAGCAATGCGCAGGGTTTGATAACTAAAACCGGTTTTATCGGATTTTATTCTAAGACCCCCCTGGAGGACATCAAGGCAGAAAACGATCAGGCCTATGCCGTACTGGACCCCGATAGCCATCACATCGCATTCGCTGTTTTGATGAAAGGATTTATTTTCCCAAAGGAACTGATGCAGGAACACTTCAATGAAAATTATGTGGAAAGCGACAAATATCCGAAGGCGACCTTCTCCGGTACCTGTTCCGGTGATATGGATTTATCAAAAGAAGGCATTTACCAGGTTGTGATCAAGGGAGATTTAAGTCTGCACGGCGTCACCAAATCCATTGAAACCACCGCCCAGATTGAAGTAAAAAAAGATAAGATCCTGGCCACTTCTGTTTTCAAATTAAAACCGGAGGATTTTCAAATCAGTATCCCTTCTCTTGTACGCGATAAAATCGCTTCACAGATCAGCGTAAAAGTGCAAGCCGACTGGACAAGAACAAAATAACACACATGAACAGAAAAACGATTCTATGGCTGGCCCTCTGTCTATCAGCCTTTCGCTCCCTGCGAGCGCAGGACAGTCTCTTGAACTCCCTGACAAAAGAGATGAATGCGGAAAAAAAAAACCGGTTATGTGACGGGTACCTTCAAGGCTTTGTATATTGTCAATATGAAAACCATCGAGGCACCCGCAGCGGGCGCACTGAATTTTGAAATCCAACATCGTTTCGGCACCATCAATTCCGGGTCATACAATTTATGGGGATTGGATTTTGCCACCTTCCGCCTGAGTCTGGATTATGGGATCAGTGACCGGGTTTCCATTGGAATTGGCAGAAGCACCACGCAAAAAACTTTTGACGGATATGTGAAATATAAATTACTCAGGCAGACCGACAACAGCAGCATGCCGGTTTCCGTCAGTCTGCTGGGTACCTCTACTTATTTTACAGAACACTATTCTGATTCCATCGAACAAGCCCTCATCACGGGCAAATACCGTTTCGACTATACGGCCCAAGTATTGATCGCCAGAAAATTCAATGAAAAGCTTTCTTTGCAACTGGTTCCTACTTTCATCCATTATAACCTGGTGGATTCTTCGGCCGATCACAACAACGTATTCGCCCTTTGCCTGGGTGGAAGGATGAAAATCAGTAAACGTATGGCCATTACGGCCGAGTATAATTATCTGTTCCCCAATCAGCTGCTCACCTACCCTGCCGGACCCAATCAGCCACCACGGGCCAATTCCCTTTCCTTTGGATGGGATATCGAAACCGGCGGCCACGTGTTTCAATTGGTTTTTACCAATTCACAATCCATGGTCGAACCCCAATATATCGGACAGACTCAAGGCACCTGGGGTAAGGGATACATTTATTTCGGTTTCAACATTTCAAGGAATTTTAATTTAAAGCCGCACAAATAATCGGTCCCTTTAGTTATACACTTCCGGATTCACACAATAAGGCAAATGGTCTCCTTTTAGGCCGGCCACGATATTTTTTGCGGCCAGCAAAGACATCGCCGCCCGGGTTTCTTCGGTTGCAGAGCCGATATGGGGCAATACACAAACATTGGGCATGGAAAGCAGTGGGTTATCCGGATGCATGGGTTCGGGATTGGTTACATCCAGTCCGGCTCCCCAAATAGTCCCTTTATTTAGGGCATCGATCAAATCTTCTTCCTGGTGAATCGATCCGCGGGCTGCATTGATGAAAATGGAAGAGGGCTTCATGCGGGCAAAAACTTCTTTGTTGAATTTTTCTTTCGTCTCAGGGGTAAGTGCCGTATTGACAGACAGCACATCGCTGCTTTCTAGTAGTTCCTGAAAACTGACCAGCCGCGCACCCAGTGCTTTTTCAGCTTCGGCATGTGGATGTCTGTTATGATATATAATTTTCATGTTGAACGCAAAAGCACAACGCCGGGCCAACTCAAATCCAATTTTACCCAGCCCAAATATGCCCAGGGTTTTGCCGTGGATCTCAATGCCTAAATTGGCCTTGGGTTCAAAAAAACCCCCATTGACCAGCCGCAATGGTTTTGTGCATATAAAATGCTTTGCGTGAGGTCGCCAGGATCAGTAGGAAGGCCAGGTCTGCTGTGGCATTGCTTAACACCCCAGGAGTATTGCCGATGGGTATTTTCAGCGCAGTGGCTGCTGGAACATCCACGTTGTCGTAACCGACACTGTGCAGGCTGATTACTTTTAAGTGATGGGCGGCAGTGAGAAAATGCTTATCGATCTTGTTGAATCCCGCACTGAGCAAAGCATCCGCCGATTTGCAATATTCAATCAATTCAAGCTGCGTAAGATCCCTGGGTGTCGTCCACTCCGATAACTCTATACCGTGCTGCCGAAGATAATTCAGGCCGAGTTCAGGAATTTTTCTGGTTATAAATACTTTCATGGTTTTAATTTTTTCCAGCGACGCCTTCGGCTGTCGGAATATTATTGTTTTTCCAATCGCAGCGTAAATCCACCGCCCGGGGCCATGGGAATCTCTAGGGTTGTGTGCTGATCGACGACGATGGATTTTTTTGAGATGCCGTTGGGATTAAAAGGTGTTTTCAGTTCATCCTGGTAGAGGTCGGCCTTCCAGCTTCCATCTTGGAGAAAGCCAAAAGAAACCACCAGGGTCCTTTTCGTATTTCCTGTGATGGCTCCCATCCACCAGATGCCTTCTTTTTTTCGGGCGATGATCAGATACTGATCCGGCAGGGCACTGAGCACCCGGGTTTCATCCCAGGTGGTCGGAACCTGCTGAATAAATTCAAATCCAGGCTGTCCTTCATAAGCTTCCGGATAATCGCAGACCATGGCATCGGCATTTTCAAGAACCACGTACATCGCCAACATATGGCAGCGTGTACCCAATACCAAGGGCCGTGTGTATTGAGCCCGGAACGCCGAGGGAAGGACCGCCCGGAACCCCCCTAAATGATAGTCGGTACTTCCGGCAATGGTACGGGTAAAGGCAATATCAAGGTCGTGGTCGGGACTTACCCCCAGCGGATCCCATTTATCTGCTTCGTAATTGAGTGTTCCTTCACGGGTAAATTCATTCGGATAGGTTCTGCTCAGACCGGTGGGTTTATAGGCTCCGTGAAACTGGATATGCAAATGGTGGGCAGCGGCTTTTTGCAGGATTTCGGTCTGGATATTGACCATGGTCTGATCATCGCGGTTTAGAAAATCCACCATCATCCCGGACAATCCCCAATCCTGGAAAATGGCAAATGCACTATCCAGTTTCGGATACAAGGCCTGCCAGTGAACCCATACCCGCACACCCACTCCTTTGCTGTGCGCATAATCACAGACCTCCTTCATATTAAGACCCGGAACGGGTTTCAGCACATTGGAATGTGGTCCGGGCATGAAACTGACCCCATCATCCTGATACCATTGATGGAGGCCGTATTCAACCACAGAATGATATTCAATTTTTGATCTGGCACAGAAATCTATATAATACTGCTGGGTCACAAAATTATTTCCCGGTGCATTGAGGGTATCGGCCGTTACATTTCCATTCCACCAGGGAAAAGTGGTTTTGCCCGGTTTCAGCCAGCTCAGGTCTTTAATCTCACAGGGAGGTGCCAGATCCGTGATCATGTTGGTTTCCAGAAATCGCCCGGGCCGTCGACTGATCAGCAAGACCCGCCAGGGACTCCGGTGAGGATAGGAAGCCACGACGGCAAAATCTGTCTTTCCCGGAAGCGGCGACAGCCTGGATAGAAGTCCTGATTTTGTTTTGACCAGGTACATACCGGCATAATCCAATAAGGCCGCTTCTGTAATGGCCATATAGGTACTGTCCGGGAAAGCAAGCAGCATGGGCATATCCATCAGGCTATCCTGAGGAAGGTCCCGGAGAGGACGGCGCAGGTAGTTGCCTTCATGTGAATTTTCAAATCCATCCAGAACCAGCGCGTGCACAAATGGATTACCCATCAGCTGAAAAGAAGATTCCTCCCGCATCAGTTCCAAGGATTCACCCAACGGCTTGAGAAACTCATAACGGAAGGCAACACCGTCGTTGAATAAGCGCACCACGAGTACCACTTCTCTGAATGGCGTCTTGGTTTCTCTCAGAAAAACGGACAGCTGACGAAAACGGTCGCTGACCGTACTGGAGCGACCCGTCATCAGCGTATAATGTTCTAAAGAATCCATCCGGGCCGATTTGATCAGCTCAACACCGCCGGCCAAGGAATCTTCTTTGAAAATTAAATTGAGACTGGAAAAATCAATCAGTTTTTTACCCTGGTATGAAATGTAGTATCCGGGTCTTCCTTGACGGATGTCAAAACCATATTCAATTTGATTGTCCGGACTGGACAACTGGAGCGGATGTCCACTGTAAGCCATACTGAAAAGGGAAAAACAACATCCGGCGATGGTCGTAAACGTTATTTTCAATGATTTGATCATAATCGTGTTTGGCATAAAAACTTTCCCCGGGGCCTTGTATCCACCCTCAGCGAGACAAAGGCAAATCCACTTGCCTATGCCTATCTATTGTTCTCTTGGCAAAAAAAATGGCAGGTTTAATTTTTTCGGGGTCCTCCAAACCATGCTGGTTCGCAGTCCGGGTTAAGTGCGATACCCTCTATATTGAAAAGAACAGACCGGGTTTTGTCTAGGCTCATCATCCAATCATTTACCGCAATTCACCATCCAGCGGATGCCAAAACGATCGGTAAAATTACCATGCCAGTCTCCCCAGAATTGTTTTTTGAACGGCACATGGATCGTCCCTCCGGCGCTGAGTTTGTCAAAAACTTTACTTGCTTGCTGATCGTCTTTGAATCCCAGAGAAAGCGCGACATTGCTTTGCGCGGGTTCATGGGTTTTCTTTGACAGGGTATCGCTGGCAAAAATTAAATGATTGCCAAAATAAAAACTGGCATGGAGGATTTTATTTTTATCCTCTTCCGGAGCCTTCATCGCCGGATTGTCGTACCTAGATGCGATTTCTATTCTGCCCTGCAGAATATCTTTGTAAAAATTCAACGCCTCCTCACAGTCACCTGGGTATTGCAGGTAGGGCATGAGTTCTATGGTCGTGTCTGTCATAAAATTTGATTAATGACTAAATATACTTATTTTTCTCAATGACCTCCGGTGACGAATACCCTTTTGATCTGCGTGAATCAACAGGCCAAAAGCAACGAAACTAATTGGACAGTTTCAAAAAAAAACTATCAACTAAGCGTAAATTGCCGCATGAACGTCCAAATAGAACAAGGCTGGAAAGAAGTCTTAGCTCAGGAATTCAACAAACCCTATTTCTTACAAATCGTTCATTTCCTGAAAACAGAAAAAAATAACGGGAAAGTAATTTACCCACCAGGCAGCCTGATTTTTAACGCATTTCATATGAGCCCTTTTGCCCAAACCAAACTGGTCATACTCGGGCAGGATCCTTACCATGGTCCCGGACAGGCCCACGGACTGTGTTTTTCCGTTCCCGATGGCATTAGACCGCCTCCTTCCCTGATGAATATTTTTAAGGAGCTATTTACAGATATCGGCATGGCCATTCCTCAAACCGGAAATCTTACGCCCTGGGCCCGGCAGGGCGTTCTTTTATTAAATGCCTACTTAACGGTTGAAGCCAATTCGCCCGCCAGTCATTCACAGGCCGGCTGGGGAGAATTTACCAATACGGTCATACAGAAACTTTCGGATCTCAAAGAAGACCTGGTTTTTTTGTTATGGGGCAGATTCGCCCAGGAGAAACAACCCTTAATCGACGAGACCAAACACCTTGTACTGAAAGCAGCCCATCCTTCTCCTTTTTCCGCTGACAAAGGTTTTTTTGGATGCCGACATTTTTCAAAATCCAATGAATGGCTCATGAAAAAAGGAATGGATCCCATCGACTGGAAACTTTAACCGATCAATGACTAGAATTTGAAAATCTTTAAAAATATTTTCGGAAGAATATGGGCCGCCTGGGGTGCGATAGCATTTGTTTCTACGATGCTCATATTTCTCATCCCTTTTTTTCTGTTTATTTATTTTCAGAAAGAACCATTAAAAACCCGGCGATTTATTCAATTTTCAAGGGTTTGGATGGACATTTTTTTGGCCTTGGTGGGTTGTCCCCTGAAGTCCCAGGGCCGTGAATATTTTAAAAAAGATAAAACCTATATCGTGGTATGCAACCACAATGCCCTGATCGATGTTCCGGTATCCTCACCCGGAATACCGGGAGGCAACAAAACCATTGCCAAAGCAGAAATGGCAAAAATTCCCCTCTTTGGTCTCATTTACAAAACCGGCAGTATCCTGGTAAACCGAAAAGATGAAAAAAGCCGGCGGGAAAGTTTCACAAAGATGCGGGAGGTACTGGACATGGGACTTCATATGTGTATTTATCCGGAAGGAACCCGAAATACCTCCGCAGAACCGATCAAACCCTTTCATGATGGAGCTTTCCGCCTGGCTATCGCCAGTGGAAAATCCATTATACCGATGATTATTTTCAACAGCCGCCGAGCCAATCCGCCCGACAAAGGTTTTTTTCTTTTGCCCGTCCGTTTACGGATGCATTTCTTGCCGGAAGTAGAACCCGGTGCGGGGGAAACCGTGGATGTCTTGAAGTCGCGTGTATTTGAGCAAATGAAAAATTATATTCTGCTTCATCAATAGAAAGTTCTCGTGCGGTTGATATGTAGATCCCGCAAAATGCTTGACTTGGGATTGATGGTAATATTGAAGGAGCGATAGTAACCTACCGGAGTAACGTTTACAGTCAATTGCCAGCAGTGCATGTCCCGCGATAAAAACGTGGTAAGTGATTGCATCTTGAGGTTTTTGACATCATAGTAGCAGTTGAAACCCATTTTCCATTTTTCTGTCAGGTTAAAATCTCCATTCAATATGAGGGATGAATTGAGTTGGGTTACGTAACGATTTACCTCAAAAGTGTTGCTGAAACTCAAGGAATAGGAAATATTCACCGACCAGCTGATATTGAAATCCACGAATTCAGCCGGATTTTGCCTGATATAATTTAGCTCTGCCTGTTGTTCGTCGATGGTCATGGGCATCTGGTCTTCCAACATTTTTTTTATCATTTTCTTCCTTTTTCGGATCCTTGGGTTTACTGTGAAAGGAGGTAGTAACGGCGATATTTCCCCCGATGATGCGGCCCAGATTAAAACCGCCGCCATTCTGCCAGGCGTACTCATCTTTTTGAAAACCCAGGGTATCCGTTTTATACGGGTTTAAAGTCGTTGAAGCGGTAATATTAATGTTTTTGAAAAGTGTGCTCCTCAGATAAATATTGATGGGACTCAGTTTAAAGGAGTCCGCCAGGTAATTGTAACTGCCCGTGAAGCCAAATCCGTCAATGATCTTTATTTTATCATTGGCTCCGGCCGTGGTATCGGTTTTCGACTTCACTTTCATTTCAATATTGTTATCAATTCCAAAACTGATCCCGCCAAAGACACCGGGGGAAAATCCCCCATAAACATTGCCGGCATATAGGTTTCGGTTCTCCCACTGTCCGGTCGTGGTAATCTGAATATTTTTGTAGTAACTGTGGGCCAGATCGGGCGAGTAGGAAAAACTGATCATTGGTCGCATCGTATGGCGTATGCCCAGTATCCGGCTATTTTTACCGAAATGTTGAAAGGTTCCGAAAATCGCCGTACTTAAACTCAAAGAAAGGGCCATCGAATTGGCAACATAGATACCCTTTTGATAAGTGGTGTCCACCTTGTTGGTTGTATCGTTCCAGCTGTAGTCGAACTTGGTATCGAGAATCTGGTTTTGGAAACTAAGTCCGGGGGTGATCTGTAGAAAACCCACCTGAGGCAGCGCCAGCGTGATCGGGATATTGTTTTGCATCCCGTACTGAAAGGTATCCAGCAAATGCTTAAAGCTAAAAACTGAATCATAAAAACTGGTATGCCCAATAACATTGGAGGTAAGGCCGATGCCCAGTTTCTGGTACCACTTGGGGGTTCCGACAAAATCCTTCGATGAAAATGGATAAATCGTGATGGCTGTAAAACCTATAGAGGGCGCATTGATGTTTACCAGTCCGGTAAGATTGTCCTGGTTGTGATTGGCATTTAAGGTCAGGTTGTATTTGTTGTCATCGAAAGTTTTTGAAAACGAAATGGAGGAAGTGATTTGGTTATTGTATACCGCCGTCGGATTGGTAATGTTATACTGATTAAATTTGGTAGACTGATAGTTGACATTGGCTGAAAAATTCTGACCCGGATGGGCTTTGCTGTCGACCTGATGGGCCCAGTTCAGGCTGTAGGTGGTGTTTTCTATATATGGGTCTTTCCCCGAATTACTCAGGATTTTGGTATTCTGATAAACAAAATACAAGTGCCCGGAGTACCGGTATCGGACCCGGTACTCCGGAAGAAAATACAGGTTATAGCCGCCATAGGAATAGATATTGGCTTTCACCGCCACATCGAAGTAATCATTGACCACTTTATAATAACCCAAACCATCCAACCCCAATCCGTACTGGGAACTCACATCAAAAGTGGGTGCCAGAAAACCGGAATGACGACCTTGAGAAATGGGGAAGTATCCAAAGGGAATATACAAGGGAATCGGCACCCCCTCAAATTCCGGATGTACGGGTCCGGTGATGGCCATGCTTTGATTGATCAGTTTCATTTTGTTGGTGCGGAAAGCAAAATGGGGCGTATCCAGGTTACAGGTGGTAAACCGTCCCCGGTAGGCATAATAATCGTCCTTGGAAATTTTCTTGATCTTCTCCCCCATCACATACATTTCGCCGCTTTGGGTGAAAGTATTGATGGTGATCCCCCTTTGTGTTTTCATGTTGAACACCATGGAATCCGATTCCATCTTGGTTTCCTCCTGGATCATTTTGGGCCTACCGATCATAGCCCCGGAAGTATCCCGGGCAAAGGTTGCCAGCAGCAGGTTGTTGGGCTGGTCCATGCGAATATTATAAGCACTCAGGTCGATATTTTTATACTTGGTGGTGGCGTTGTTATACAGGGTGATGTTTTTGGTGGGCATGTCCAGCACCACGGAGTCCTCGGCCGTATAGGCAATCGGGGCGTCCAAAGAATCTTTGGAATAAGGTATATGAAAAGTATCCACTCGCTGACGGGCACTGTCGGAGACAAAAGGTACCGTATCGATGATCGCTGAATCCATCACGACCGTATCCTTGATGGCAGGAAAGTTTTTTTTCGGAATGGTGTCCCGCGTATTCAAGGGCTCTTTACCGTGATATGGGTAGTAACGAGCTGAACTGTTAACAGTTATACAAAAGAATAGCAAGGTTAAAATCAGCGTGGAAACGTATTTTAAACTAATTTTGCCCCCGTTATTCATACAGTACAATGGTACAAAAATAGGGGGTATCTATCTAAGAAATTGTGAAGATTAACATCTTGACAGTCAAATGAAAACTATGTTCAGAGTGTTATCCGGTCTGTTTATTTACGTTTTTGTTTTATTTACATTTTCTTCATTCAATTCGCAAAGTGGTCCGTCCTCTGCAAAACTTCGCACCATTGTAATTGATCCTGGGCATGGCGGTATCTATACCGGCACCGCCAATGGATTGATCTCCGTGGAAAAAGATATCACCCTGGAAGTATCTTTAAAATTGGGCGAAGCGATCAAAGCAAAGTTTCCCAATCTAAAAGTCGTCTATACCCGCACGACAGATGCGACGGTCAACAACGCAACCAATCTCAAAGATGATTTGCACGGCCGCGCCCAAATTGCCAATCAAGCAAAAGGTGACCTGTTTATCAGCATCCATGTGAACTCCACTCCACAGCATGCCGGCGGATACTATGAGAAAAGAGTCATCGGACATAAGAAAAAACTTGTGTATGTCGGCAAGGGTTCAAAAAAACACAAGAAATGGGTGAATGCGCCTATCTATGAATCATACTGGGTCAAAAATACCCGGATAGGCACAGAGACTTATATCTGGAAGGCCGACAGAAATTCTTTTAAAGGCGATGCCATCAATCAGCGGGATGAAGCCGAGAGTGGGGAAGATGTAACCGACAGCGCTGCCGTAGCCGAAGAAGCTTTTGATCTCAGTTCCCCGGAAGCCCGGATGCGCGCGCAACTATATGAAAAAAAATATTTTGACAACAGCGCCCTTTTTGCCACGTTGGTGGAAGAATCTTTTGCGGCATCCGGCAGGCAGAGTTATGGGGTAAAACAAAGAGACAAAGGCATCCAGGTATTACAGGCAACCGGTATGCCGAGCGTGCTCATAGAAATCGGTTTTCTCAGCAATAAAGAAGAAGAGGAATATATGAACAGCGACAAGGGTCAGGCTGAAATCGTAGAAAATATTCTGGATGCCCTCAGCCGCTATAAAGACGAGGTGGAAACAGGCATCCCGGCTCCTTCTCCGGTAAACTTGCAATCAGACAGCAGTACCAGCAAATAAAGCAACGTCAGACTAAAGAGGAAAGATCTTTTTCCTTAGGTTTGTAAAGGAGTAAACTGCTGGCAGCGGCACTTAAACAAACGCAAGAATGAAAATCACAAACGAAACGAAGATTGGGGCGCTTACTTCCATTGCCATCGTATTGCTCATCCTCGGATATAACTTTCTCAAGGGGAAAGACCTGTTCACCCACAGCAAGAAGATCTATGCCGTATTTAAGAATGTAGAAGGGTTGGAACTCTCCAATTCCGTCAGCATCAAAGGACTGAATGTGGGGAGCATTTATGCTATCAAGGCTACGGATAAAAATATTGACGGAATCCTAGTAACCATCAGCATGAAACAGGATGTAAATATTCCTAAGAATTCGGTAGCCTTCATTAACTCGGGTCTGATCAATTCTTCCAATATCATCATTCAAAAGGGCGATGCAACAGATTTTATCGACGAAGGCGATACGCTCCTAACCCAGGATAAAGGAAATATCCTGACTGAATTTCAGGCATCTCTAAATCCGGTGGTTAAAAGCCTGAACGGAACCCTGGGTTCACTCGATTCACTGATCCGGGTTGTCGGCAGCCTTTTTAATCCTTCCGTGAAAGACAATTTTACTTCCATCATCGGAAACCTTGCCCGGTCCTCCGCCTCCCTTCAGATTTTGCTCAATGACCGGACCAGCTCGCTGGCGCGCTCCATGAACCACCTGGATAGTTTCACCAGCAATCTGGCGAGCAACAATCAGCGCATAACCGGAACCCTGGACAATTTGGAAAAGACAACGGCCAAACTTTCCAATGCAAAAATTAATGAAACCTTGGAAAGTGCCCAAGGCGCCATGAACGCCCTCAAGGATGCAGTCAACAAAGTGAATAGCCCGAACGGGACCCTGGGTTTGTTGCTCAACGACAAAAAACTATACCAAAATCTGGAAAACACGACCCGGAGTTTAAATATTCTATTGGACGATCTTCGGCTGCATCCCAAACGATATGTAAACATTTCCGTTTTTGGCAGTAAGGATAAGAAGGGCCCGTTGATGGCGCCCCTCAATGATACCACCGCCAATCCGCCAAAAAGCAAGTGATGAAAATTCTGGCCCTCCTTTTGGCCATTGGAATCTTGTGTATATCGGGATTTACTTCCTCTGCCCAGATTGCTGTTCCCTTTAAGTCCAAAACCAGCGACAGTGTGCATACGGTGTATATCTGGCATTCTGATACGCTTCGGGACACGCACAAGGATTCTATCGATATCCAGTCCCTGTTTGGTCATGTGAAACTGCAAAGTGATAAAACCTTGTTTTATACCGACAGCCTGGTGATGAACCACAAGGATAATTTCATCGAGGCCTTTGGACATGTGCACATCAATGACAAGGATTCTACCGATATCTATTCGGACTACATGAAATATTTTGTAGACACGAAAAATATTATTTTCCAGAAAAACGTGGTACTCAATGACGGCAAGGGCACCCTTACTACCGATGAATTACACTATGATATGAACATGCATATCGGTGATTACTATCAGGGCGGCAAAGTGGTGGATAAAACCACGACCGTTATCAGTAAGGAGGGCACCTATTATGCCGATACCAAGGATATATATTTCAAAAAAGATGTCAAGTTGAAAGATCCGGCTTACGACTTGACAGCCGATTCCTTGCTCTACAATTCCGATCAGCAAATGGCGACTTTTATTACCAACACGTTCATCCGCGACAGTACGGGTCGTACCATTGTTACCCGGGACGGTTTTTATGATCTGAAGAACCATCGAGCTCATTTTGCCAAAAGAGCTACCATTACCGACAAGGCGCAGTCCATTACGGCGGACGTCATCAAATTCGATGACAGCCTGGGCATCAGCACCGCCGAGGGAAATGCCATATTCCGGGATACGGTTGAAAACCTCACCCTGATTTCAAACCTGATGATTGCCAATAAAAAGGCAAATACGTTTATGGCGACGGTCCATCCGCTGATCATTTTAAAACAGGATAAGGATTCCATATATATCACGGGCGATACGGTCTATTCGGCTCCGATTCCGGATTCTGTATTAAAAACGCCAGATTCTGTGCAAGGCATGGCCATTGTTCGTACGGCCAAAAATCCCAACGACAGCAGTCTGCGATACCTGAGGATCTATCACCATGTCAGGATATTTTCCGATTCCCTTCAGGCAGTAGCGGACAGTGTCTACTATTCGGGACTTGATTCCATTTTCCGGTTGTTTATCAATCCGGTAGCCTGGGCGGGAGGATATCAGATTACCGGCGATACCATGTTTTTATATACTAAAAATAAAAAACCGGACCGGTTGTATGTTTTTGAAAATAGCCTGATTGTCGGAAAGACCTATACCAATATGTACAACCAGATCAAGGGAAATACACTCAATGGATATTTCAAAGACGGGGTGATTGATTACATGCGTACCAAAGGAAGTGCCGAAGCCGTATACTATATAAAGGACGACAGCATGGCCCTGGTCGGGGTAAACCGCGTGAACAAATCCGACGTCATTGACATGATTTTCAGAAACAAGCAGCTGTACAAAGTCGTGTTGCGCAATGATGCCGATGGCGTTTTTAATACAAAATCCGGATGAAATGAGGCTCCGTAATTTTAAATGGGTGGAAGAACGCCGGCCAAAAACGAAATACGAATTGTTTGAAATCCCATTACCAGGTTCCAACCCTTCCCAGTAGCCGGTCTTTGTATCCGGCAAAACCCATTGATATAGCGGCGGATGTACTGATCTTATTAATGATGAAAGAATAAATACGAAACCCCAATCGCAGTGACGATCGCTGCCAGATCCGCGATCAGGGCCGCTGGAATCGCATAACGCAATTTATTAATGCTGACAGAACCAAAATACAGGGCAGCAATATAAAAAGTTGAATCGGCCGTTCCCTGAAAAACGCA